>JBKBXN010000029.1:0-19911 GCA_046314055.1 Brevundimonas sp. | reverse complement strand
TTGGGCGCTGCGCCCGAGGTCGAGGCCGTTTCGCCGCGCGAGGGCCGGGCCTGCGCTCTGAACTTCGACATCAAACAGGTGGTGGTGCTTTGGGCCAACGGCGCCCACGGCCTGGCCTACGCCTTCGAGGAGGTCGAGGGCGGCGAGATCATCGTCGACGGCCATGTGGTGGCCCGCATCCGGCGCGGCGAGGCGCGCAAGGCGCTGGACGTGCTGGCGCCCGACGCCGAGCAGGTGGTGCTGCGACTGATGTTCGCGGACGCCCGCCATCCCGAGTTCGAACTGGCCCTGTGGGACGCCAGCTTTGCAGGCGAGACCGGCTCGCCCGGCGAGGCCCTGCGCCTAGGCCGGCGCTGGCTGTCGCACCTCGAGGCCCTGCTGAAGGGCTGACGGAAACCCATCGCCCCCTTCCGATTGTCCGGCGAGGGGGGTAGAACCCCGGCTCATTCCTAACGACACGCCTTTTTACGGGAGGCCGCCTTGGCCCGCCTATTCGACGCCTATGTCGTCGCCGACTGGACCGCCGCCGAAACCAAGAAACTCGGCGACACCTCGCTGTGGATCGGGGTGGCCAAGCGCGACGTGCGGTTCCGCCTCTATACGGAGACGCACAATGTCGCCACGCGGGCCGAGGGCGAGGCCCTGCTGGCCTCGATCCTGGCGGATCACCGGAAGCGCGGCGACCGGGTTCTGGTCGGGCTGGACTTCAACTTCGGCTATCCGGTCGGCACGGCCGCGCGGCTGAAGCTGGACGGAACCCCTTGGAATTCCATGTGGAAGTTCATCGCGTCCAACGTGGTGGACAAGGCCGATAATACGAACAACCGCTACCAGGTGGCGGCCAAGATGAACCGGCTGATGACGGACGAGGCCTGGCCGCTGTGGGGCGCCCCGGCGAAACAGGCGCAGCGCTGGCTCACGACGACCAAGCCGCCCGCAGGCGCGGGCGCCGACATCCCCGAGTTTCGGGCGACCGAGAACGCGGCGCGCAAGGGCAAGCTGCAGCCCAAGAGCGTCTGGCAGATGCACGGCGCCGGCGCCGTGGGCGGCCAGACCCTGGTGGGCATCCCGGCCGTGCGTAGGCTGCTGGAAAGCCTGGGGTCCTCGGGCGCCGTCTGGCCGTTCGGCACCGGCTGGCGCGCGCTGACGCCCGAGGACGTCGAGCCCCTGTCGGCCCTGGTGGTCGAGGTTTGGCCGTCCATGTTCGACGGCAAGCCCAATGAGGGCGAGTTCAAGGATCAGGCCCAGGTCCGCTCCACCGCCGAGGCCCTGGCCCACATGGACGAGGCCGGCGACCTGGCCAAGGCCTTCGGTCCGCCCAAGGACGCGACGCCCGAGCTGATCGCCCAGGTCGAGCAGGAAGAAGGCTGGATTCTGGGGGTCTGAATCTGGAGAAAACCTCGACAAATTCTGGAGAATTTGTCGAGGGTCTATCAGTCAGGACAGGCGGTCGCGGAACTCGGAATAATCGAATTCGCGGACCAGTTTCAGCGCGTCGGTGTCGCTGTTCCACAGGGCGATGGCCGGCAGCGGCACCCCGTTGAAGGTGTTGGTCTTCACCATCGAATAGTGGGCCTGGTCCAGGAAGGCGATGCGGGTTCCGGCGGTCGGCGGCGTTGCGAAGCCATAGTCGCCGATGATGTCGCCCGCCAGGCAGGACGGCCCGCCCAGGCGATAGGTCACGCCCGCCTCGGCCTCGTTCAGCAGGGCCGGACGGTAGGGCGCCTCGATCACATCCGGCATGTGGCAGGTCGCCGAGATGTCGGTGATGGCGATGGGCAGACCGTTGTGGAAGGTGTCCAGCACCTCGCCCACCAGTATGCCGGCGTCGAGCGCAATGGCCTCGCCCGGCTCGATATAGACCTGAAGCCCGTAACGCTCGCCCAGGTCCTTCAGGAAGGCGACCAGGCTGTCGATCCGATAGTCGGCGCGGGTGACGTGGTGACCGCCGCCCAGGTTGATCCACTTCAGGTCCGGCAGCAGGGGCGCCAGCTTCGGCTCCACGGCGGCCCAGATTCGCTCAAGCGGCTCGAACCCCTGTTCACACAGGGCGTGCATGTGCAGGCCGTCGACGCCGTCCAGATGCTCGGGCTTCAGCTGGGACACCGGGAAGCCCAGGCGCGAGCCCAGCTGGCAGGGGTCGTATTTGGCGACCTCGCCCTCCGAATGCTCCGGGTTCAGGCGCAGGCCGATATCGAACAGCTCGCCCTCGGCGCGCGCGGCGGCGATCAGGTCGGCGAAGCGGGCGATCTGGTCCGGGGCGTTGAAGATGACCGTGTCCGACAGACGCAGGATCTCGGGCAGGTCTGCGGGCTTATAGGCCGGGGAATAGGTGGTCAGGTGGCCGTGATAGAACTCCCGCGCCAGCCGCGCCTCCCACAGGCCCGAGGCGCAGACGCCGTCGAGGTATTCCCCGACGACATCGGCCAGCGACCACATCGAGAAGGCCTTCAGGGCAAGCAGAACCTGGGCGTTTCCGCGCGTCCCGACGTCCTGGAGGACCGACAGGTTGCGACGCACCGCGACCTCGTCGACCACAAAGGCGGGCGACGGGACGCGGTTCAGATCGAACCGGGCGAAGGCGCCCGGTCCGCCGGCCTGGGTCTGCATGACCATGGGCGTGTCCTCAGAAGTCCAGCGGAGCGGGCAGTTCCTCGACCGTCCACGGCAGACCGTGCTTGTTCAGCATGTCCATAAAGGGATCGGGGTTCAGTTGTTCAATGTTGAACACCCCCTCGCCCTTCCACTGGCCGGTCAGCATCAGGGCCGCGCCGATCATGGCGGGGACGCCGGTGGTGTAGCTGACGGCCTGGTTGCCGGTCTCGGCATAGGCTTCCTGGTGGTCGCAGATGTTCTTGACGTAGACCGTCTTGGCCGCGCCGTCCTTCTGACCGGTGGCGATGGTGCCGATATTGGTCTTGCCCTTGGTGATCGGGCCGAGCGACGAGGGTTCGGGCAGCAGGGCCTTCAGGAACTCGATCGGGATGATCTCGCGGCCTTGGAACATCATCGGCTCGATCGAGGTCATGCCGATATTCTCCAGCACTTCGAGGTGCTTGAGATAGGAGTCGCCGAAGGTCATCCAGAAGCGGATGCGCTTGATTTCCGGATAGAATTTGGCCAGCGACTCCAGTTCCTCATGATACATGAGGTACATGTTCTTCTGACCCACGCCCTCGAAGTCGAAGGTCTGCTTGTGGCTCAGGGCCGGACCCTCGACCCACTGGCCGTCGGCCCAGTGACGCGACGGGGCGGTGACTTCGCGCAGATTGATCTCGGGGTTGAAGTTGGTCGCGAACGGCAGGCCGGTGTCGCCGCCGTTGCAGTCCAGGATGTCGAGGGTTTCGATCGAATCCAGCAGGTGCTTCTTCGTATAGGTGGTGAAGACCGAGGTCACGCCGGGGTCGAAGCCCGAGCCCAGCAGGGCCATCAGCCCGGCTTCCTTGAAGCGGTCCTGATAGGCCCACTGCCACTTGTATTCGAACTTGGCCTCGTCGCGCGGCTCGTAGTTGGCGGTGTCGAGATAGTTGACCCCGGCGGCCAGGCAGGCGTCCATGATGGCCAGGTCCTGGTACGGCAGGGCCAGGTTGACGACCAGGGCGGGCTTGACCGCCTGGATCAGGGCCGTGGTCGCCGCCACGTCGTCGGCGTCGATCGCCGCCGTGTCGATGGTCACGCCGAAGCGCGACTTGACGGATTCGGCGATGGCGTCGCACTTGGACTTGGTGCGGCTCGCCAGAGTGATGTGCGAGAAGATGTCCGCATTCATCGCCATCTTGTGGACCGCGACGGAACTGACGCCGCCGGCGCCAATGACCAGCACCCTGCTCATGTGTGCTTCTCCTGAAGACTGAAATGCTCTGGCGACATCGCCGCCCGTATAAAGGGCGGGGCTCTTAGCACGATGATGACAGGACCGCTAATGCGGGGGGCGTTTGGGACTGAAATCGCGTTTCAGGGCGCTTTTTCCCGGCCCGCCGAGACTTAGGAGCGGGAAGCTCGACGCGCGGGCTCAAATCACTGAGTGACGGTCGGCGCTTCCAGTGCGTCGCGAACGGTCGAAAGACGGTTTCGACTGATGGGCATGGGCTCGCCTTCGTCCATCAGCAGTCGGCCCCGCGCACCTTCGCGCTCGAAGCCGCAGACATGGGTGAGGTTGGCGATCACCGACCGGTGGACCCGAAGAAAGCCCGCCGGCAGCTCGGCTTCCAGCCGATCCAGACGGGCGGCGTGCAGCAGTCGCCGCCCATCGGTCAGTCGCAGTTCCACATAGTCGTCGGCGCCAACGATGGACACGATGTCCTTGAGCGGGATGCGCTGGACGCCCCGTGACGAGGCCACCGTCAGACAATTGGGGCGTGCGGCGGCGCGTGTGAGCGCGATCTCCCGCTGCTGATCGTCGCGGCCCAGGCGCACGACTTCGGCCATCAAGAGTGGAAGAACGAGGCCGGCGGCGAACAGGAAATAGGAGAGATCGACGAGCCATGTTGGGAAAGCCAGGCCGGTCGCCATGAAGAGGCAGAGGTAGGCCAGGGTCAGACGCGCGCCCGCGCGACGGCGATACACACCAACGCCGGCCGCCGTGGCGGCGAGCGACAAGCCGACCATCAAGGCCAGCAGGCTCTTCAGATCGAACCCCGGAGCGAAGAAGGTCGCGATCACGGCAGCCACGGCGAACGCGATCAGCGGGCGGCGCGCCTGTGGCCAGAAGCGCTCCACGACATAGGAGACCAGCAGAACGGCGAAGGCGGCGGTCAGAAGCCAGATGCCGACCAGACGCCAGCCGTGAACGGGATAGGCATAGGGCACGAGCGCCCGCAGGCTCTCAAGGATCGCTTGCAGTCCCGCGATACCCGCTAGGGTCGCCAGGGCCAGGCTTGAGCCCGTGCGACGCAGGGCGTGAATGACGGCGAACCCGAAGGCGGCGGCAAACAGCGCGCCCGCAACCGTGAAAACCACCGCCAAAGAGACCGTGCGCGACGGCCAGGGATAGGGGGCGGCCACGATGCCCGCGATGGGGCCGTCCAACCGCACAGCGCCATGAAACGACGACATGTGGATCACGACCGGATTGTCGCCGGGCCGCCAGAGATGTTCGGGAACCGGGAAGGCCGCTTCATAACGGCCGGGCGTTTCGGTCGCGGCCGAGGCGCCGGGTCGTCCGTTTGCGCCCAGGCGCTGACCATTGAGCCAGACTTCGGAAGAGGCCGTGCCGACGACATACAGGGCGGCGGGACCAGCGCCGTCTGGACGGCGCACGACAGAGCGAAGCCACAGCGCCCGCCCCTGGGGGTCGAGGACGCCCTCCACCGCCTGGCAGTCCCGAAGAACCGGCGCCGCAACGCCCTGTTCACCGCGACAGGATTGCCAATCCTGCGCCCGCAAACCCGTCGGAAAGGCGGTCAGGAGAATCGCGATGAGAAGCAGCCGCCACATGACGGAAGCCTAGCGTGTCATTGGCCGGAAAGCGCTGCCGTTCACCGACGCAGATGCGCCATTCGCCGAAGCCCGCCCCCGTCGGTCGGAAAGCCTGCTTCGATCCTTCCCATGACCCATGTATTTCTGAACCGCCGCTCCATGCTCGCCGCCGCCGGCCTCACCCTTCCTGGACTGGCTATCCCTTGGAGCGCCCATGCCCAGGAACAACCTGGCCCGTTCCGCTTCGTCGCCGGAGACGGCCAGGAAACCGACGCCGAACGCGGCTTCTTTGAGGTCCCCGAGGACCGGCGCATCCCCGGTTCGCGCCGTATTCGCCTCGGTTATGTGCGCTTTGCCTCGACTAGTGCGAACCCAGGTCCGCCGATCGTCTATCTGGCCGGCGGACCCGGCGGGTCAGGCGTCCGCACGGCGATGGGGAATCGGTTTCCGATCTTCATGGCGTTGAGAGCGGTGGCGGACGTCATCGCCTTCGACCAACGCGGCACCGGACTGTCGGCCCATATCCCCGAGCGGCCGGCGTCCACCGCCCCCTGGCCCGCCCTGACCCACCGAGAAATGACGGATTGGTACCGCGACGAGATGCAGAAGGCCTGGGTCGACTGGACTCGCGCCGGCGTCGCGATGACCGGATACAATACCGAACAGAACGCCGACGACATCAACGACCTGCGCCTGCATCTGGGCGTGGACAAGGTCAATCTTTGG
The DNA here is from genome assembly GCA_046314055.1 of Brevundimonas sp. Classification (GTDB taxonomy): domain Bacteria; phylum Pseudomonadota; class Alphaproteobacteria; order Caulobacterales; family Caulobacteraceae; genus Brevundimonas. The sequence continues at coordinate 13,767 of JBKBXN010000029.1, read as the reverse complement.
GGCATCAGCTACGGCACCCACCTGGCCCTGTCCGTGCTGAAGCGGCATCCCGACGTGATCGGCCGGGTCGCCCTGGCCAGCCTGGAAGGTCAGGACCAGACCGTAAAGCGGCCGGCGCATATCGACGCGTTTCTGGACCGCGTGGACCGCTTGATCGGCGAAGACCCCATCGCCCGCGCGGCGGTTCCCAGCCTGCCCGCCCTCATGCGGCGCGTCCACGCCCGGCTCGAAGCCGACCCGGCGACCGTGACCCTGACCGGCGAGACCGGCCCGGCCGATCTGAAGATCGGCGGCTTCGGCGTGCAGTCGATGGCGTCCGCAATGGTCGCCAATCCACCGACACTGTCCATGTTGCCCGGCATCTATCTGGCGCTCGACGCTGGCAAGACCGACGTCCTGTCGCCGCTCTTCCCCCCGCCGGATCGCTATTTCAGCATTTCCGGCATGCCGGAGGCGACCGATCTGGCGTCCGGCATCTCACCGGGACGGCTTGCGCTCATTGAGAAGGAGGCGAAGACGGCGGTGCTGGGGGACGCCTTCAACCTGCCCATGCCGCATCTGCGGGGGTCGATTCCTGGCGTGGACCTGGGCGAAGACTTCCGGTCGGCGATCCGGATCGAAACCCCTGCCCTGCTCGTCGCCGGCTCCCTCGACGGCCGCACCCCTCTGGAAGAACAGGCCGAGGTGATCGACCAGTTTCAGCGAAAGACCCAGGTGGTGGTCGAAAACGCCGGCCACAACGTCTTCGAGTCGCACCCGGAGGTTCAGACCCTGCTGGTCAAGTTCTTCGGCGGAGAGCCGGTCAGCGACACCCTATTGAGCCTGCCCCCGCCGAAGTTCGCCGTCGCCTGACGGGCGATGGCAGGGCGGCGGCGGAGGGAGGCGAAAGACGCTATTCAGCGTAAATCATCTTGCGCGTCATCCCGCCGTCCAAGGCCAGGACCTGGCCTGTGACGAAGCTGGCTCCGGCCAGATAGAGAACGGCGCCCGCGATGTCTTCTGGGCGGCCGACCCTGCCGACCGGATGCTGCGTGTGGTCGATCGGCCGGAGATCCTGCTCGTCAGAGATCCAGCCGGGCGCGATGGCGTTGACCCGCACCTTTGGCCCCAGACTGATCGCCATGGCGTGCGTCAGCGCGACCAAGGCGCCCTTGGAGGCGGCATAGGCCTCGGTGTTCGGCTCTGACATATAGGCCCTGGTCGAAACCATATTAAGGATGACGCCCTCGTCGCCCAGCATCGGAATGGCGGCCCGGCTCATCAGGAAGGTCCCGGTCAGGTGGCTGTCGGTGACCTTGCGCCACTCGGCCAGCGACAGTTCGGACATCGGGCCGCGATCCGGCTCGGCGATGCCCGCATTGTTGACCAACAGATCCAGCGTTTCCCACCCCAGTTCGGCAAAAGCGGCCTGGACCGAAGCCTCGTCGCCCACGTCGCAAATCACGGACCGGGTTTGATCCGGCCCCGGTTTCAGGTCGAAGGCGGCGACGGTCCAGCCGTCGTCGATCAGCGCTCGGCAAATCCCCCGGCCGATCAGGCCCGCGGCTCCAGTGACGATGGCAGTCTCCATGCAGACCTCAAGCAGTGAGAGGGCGATCAGGTTCCGGTGATCAGTTCCGCGCCAGAGCCGGCGCCAAAGCCCCTACCCGATCAACGCCCGAGCCGCCGCCCGCGCCTCATCGGTGATCTCCGCCCCCGACAGCATCCGCGCGATCTCTTCCTGACGGCGCGCGTCGTCGAGGGCCACGACGGTGGTGGTGGTCGCGCCGTCGTGGTCGGCCTTCATCACCTTCCAGTGGGCGTGGCCGCGGGCGGCGACCTGGGGGCTGTGGGTGACGACCAGGACCTGGGCGCCGGTGGATAGGCGTTTCAGGCGCGAGCCGACAGCCTCGGCCACGGCGCCGCCGACGCCCTGGTCCACCTCGTCGAAGATCATGACCGGCTGGCGCATGTCCTCGCGACTGGCCAGGGCGGCCTTCATGGCCAGGGCGAAACGAGCCAGTTCGCCGCCCGAGGCGATGGCGTCCAGCGGGCCGAAGTCGGTTCCGGCGTTGGTGGCGATCTGGAAGCGGACGGTCTCGACCCCGTCGGGACCGCGCCGGCCCTCGATCGGCTCAAGCGCGACGCGGAACCGGGCGCGCTCCAGCTTCAGCGGGCCCAGCTCGCCCATGACGGCGGCGGTCAGGCGGTCGGCCGCCGCCTCGCGCGCCGAGGTCAGGAAGGTGGCGGCCAGATCGTAGGATTCGGCGGCCTCGGCGGCCTCGCGCCCCGCATTGGCCAGGGCCTCCTCCCCGTCCTCGATCAGGCGCAACTGCTCGCGCAGGCGGATGCGTAAGGACGGCAGGGCGTCGACCGTAGTGTTCAGCTTGCGGGCGGCGGCGCGCAGGGCGAACAGCCGTTCCTCGGCCTTGTCCAGGCGGCCGGGCTCATAGTCGAAGGCGTCGGCGGCGGCGTCCACGGCGGCGACCGCCTCGGCCGCCTCGACCATGGTGCGGTCGATGGCCTCGACGGCGGCGGACAGTTTGACGATGACCGGGTGGTCGCCCTCGGCCCCCGCTTGGCCGGCGCGCTGGCGGGCGTGTTCGACGGCGCGCAGGGCCGCGCCCAGCTTCTGGCTCAGCTTGTCGCCGCCCAGCTGGGTGCGGGCGTCGGCGAGGTCGGCGATGGCTTTTTCGGCGGCGCCCAGCAGGGCGCGTTCGCCGGCCAGCTCGGTCTCCTCGTCGGCGCGGGGGTCCAGGGCGTCCAGTTCGGACAGGTTCAGGCTGATCTCGTCCAGACGCGCGGCGGCGTCGGCGGCCTGGGCCTTCAGCTCGGCCAGCCGGGCCTCGGCGGCCTTAAGTTTGGTGGCGGCAGCGGCGACGGCCTGGAGCTGGGGCTGGAGACCGCCATAGGCGTCCAGCAGGCCCCGGTGGGTGCGCCAGTCCAGCAGGCCGACGGTCTCATGCTGGCCGTGGACCTCGACCAGGGCGGCGCCGATCTCGCGCAGGGCTGTGACCCCGGCGGGCTGGTCGTTGACATAGGCCCGGCTGCGGCCGTCGGCGTTCAGGACGCGGCGCAGGATCAGGTCCTCGCCCGGCTGGACCTCGAATCCCTTGTCGGCGATCAGGGCCAGCAGGTCCGGGTCGTCCGGGGCGCTGAAGATGGCGGTGGCCACGGCCTGTTTGGCCCCGTGGCGCACCAGGCCAGCGTCGCCGCGACCGCCCAGGGCCAGGCCCAGGGCGTCCAGAATGATCGACTTGCCCGCCCCCGTCTCGCCCGTCAGCACGGTCAGGCCGGTCTCGACGTCGAGATCCAGCACGTCGACCAGGACGACGTCGCGGATGGAAAGGGCGGTCAGCATGGGAGTCGGTCGCCGGTGGAACGAATCAGGATCACGCCGACAGAATCGAGAGATGCGCAGGGATACACAAGGTTATTTCCCCGCCCCTCCCGGACGATCAGCCCGGGATGATCCGTTGCAGCCAGGATTCGCGCTTGGCCTCGGGGGCCTTTTCCGGGGCCTGGCCGTTTTCGGTCAGCAGGGCGTAGGCCTCGGCGTACCAGGGACTGCCGGGGAAGTTGTAGCCCAGGACGGCGCCGTTGCGGGTCGCCTCTTCCTTCAGGCCCAGCTGCATATTGACCTCGACCAGGCGGTACAGGGCCTCGGGCGTATGGGAGGTGCGCTGGAACTCGGGGTTGGCGATGACGGCCTTGTAGCGGTTCAGGGCCGCCAGCGGCTGGTTGGCGCGCTGGTAATAACGGCCGATGTTCATTTCCTTGCCGGCCAGCTGGTCGTTGACCATGTCGATCTTGACGGCGGCGTCGCTGGCGTAGGGCGTGCCCGGATAGCGGCGGGCGACGTCCTTCAGACCGGCCAAGGCGGCGTTGGCGTAGCCCTGGTCGCGGCCCACGTCGGTTATCTGCTCGAAGTTGCAAACCGCCTTCATGTAGAAGGCGTAGGCCGCCGACGGATTGCCCGGGAACAGGGAGATGAACCGGTCCGAGGCCGCGATGGCTTCGGCGTAATTGTTGTTCTGATAGTAGGCGTAGACCTGCATCAGGATCGAGCGACGAGCCCAGTCCGAATAGGGATGCTGGCGCTCCACCTCCTGGAAATAGTCGACGGCGTCGGCCCAGCGCTTCTGTTCCAGACGCTGGTAGCCGGTGTTGTACAGCGCCTCGACCGGGCGCTCCTCATAGGCCAGCTTGGGGCGCTGATTGCCGGCGCAACCCGAAATTGTCAGAGCGGCGGCCGCCGCGGCCATCAGCACCAGGCCGGAACGAAACTTAGAAACGGACAAGGACGACCCCATGACGAGCGGAGCCCTGCCTCAAGACAGGCCTCCGGAAACGAACGCGGCGATCTCTAGCACCCGCGACCGGGACACGCCATGCCGACGAAAACTCTCCGCACACGACTTGCCCTGCCCGGCTCCGCTGGTAAAGAGCGCGCCAACCGACCGCCGTTCATGGGGGGCGGATGACGGCGAAAGGATGACCAGCCGATGAAGCTGCTCTCAGGCAACTCCAACCGGGCCCTTTCCCAGGCCATCGCGGACCACTTGGACGGACCGCTGACCAAGGCCCAGGTCAAGCGTTTCGCCGACAACGAGGTCTTCGCCGTCATCGAGGAGAACGTCCGCGGCGAGGACGTCTTCATCCTTCAGTCGACCAGCTATCCAGCCAACGACAATCTGATGGAGTTGTTGATCATCACGGACGCCCTGGTGCGCGCGTCCGCCCGGCGGATCACGGCCGTCATGCCCTATTTCGGCTATGCCCGTCAGGACCGGAAAACAGGCGGCCGCACGCCGATCTCGGCCAAGCTGGTCGCCAATCTGATCACCCGCGCCGGCGCCGACCGGGTGCTGACCATGGATCTGCACGCCGGTCAGATTCAGGGCTTCTTCGACATCCCGACCGACAATCTGGTGGCCACTCCGGTCCTGGCGCAGGACATTCGTGAACATTATTCGCGCGGCGACGACCTGATGATCGTCTCGCCCGACGTCGGCGGCGTGGTTCGCGCCCGCTCGCTGGCCAGCCGCCTGAACGCCGACCTGGCCATCGTCGACAAACGCCGCCCCAAGGCGGGCGAGAGCGAGGTCATGAACATCATCGGCGACGTCGAAGGCCGCCGTTGCATTCTGTTCGACGATATCGTGGATTCCGGCGGCACCCTGGTGAATGCGGCCAAGGCCCTGATGGATCAGGGCGCGACCGAGGTTTCGGCCTATATCAGCCATGGCGTCCTGTCGGGCCCGGCGGTGCAGCGGATCACTGACGGACCGCTGAAAGAACTGGTGATCACGGACTCGATCGAACAGCCGCACGAAGTCTCGAACTGCAAGAAAATCCGCACGGGTTCCGTGGCTCCGCTTCTCGGTGAAGCTATCCGACGGATCGCCAACGAGGAATCCGTGTCGAAGTTGTTCGATTAATCTTCGGCAAACCACTTTCGGCACGTTATAAGCGCCTTCCAGTAAGCGCCCCTTTCGGGGCACATAGTTCTGTGGACGCGCCCTATGCCCAAGGCCTTCATGACCCGCGGCCTGTCGATCGCCGCCCTTGCCGCCGCCGTTTTACTGGCGAGTTGCAGCACCAAGGAACCGGAGGTCGCCCCGCCGCCGCCGCCGCCTCCGCCGCCGCCCGTCACCCTGAATGAAGGCGTCGCCCAGGCGGCCTCGATCTATGTGGCCTTCCTGAGAGAAGCCGGCACCATTCAGCCTGGCGGCTTCCCGGACGCTGAATCCATCCAGGCCGCGATCCGCAAGGGGGCGTCCTATGAGCCGGCCCAGCTGTCGCGCGGCCTGATCGCCTATGGTTCGATCATCGCGCTTCAATCGCCTGAGTTTGTCGCCGGGGTGCGCCAATTCGCCATTGACCCCGTCCAACGCCAGCAGATGGTCGCCCAACTGATCGCCGATCCGGCCTATGCGGCCACCCTGCCCGGCGCCGATGCGGCCGCCGGCCTGATCTCGGCCACCATCGGCAAGGACGCCATCGCTATGCGCGCCATCGCCGAAGCGGTGGAGGCCGACGCCTATACGGTTCAGGAACGGCAGGATCCGCGACGCCGCTGGGCCGTCACCCCGATCCCGCACCGCGAAGTCCGGCTCGAGAGCGCCAAGACCCTGTCGGCGGTGACCATGCTGCCGTCGGCAGAGGAATCCAGCCGCCTGTTCACCGCCGCCAACAGCGGCCAGGGTCTGTCCGTCGAAGCCTCCCGCAAGGCGCCGCCCTATACGCCGGCCGTCACACGGTCGCTGGCCATCGCGGCCCTGGCCGCCCTCGGCGCCGCCGGAGACGAGGCGCGGGCCAACACCGACGCCCTGGCGGTCGAGAGCAACAGCGAATTCTGCCTGAACATGTCCAAGCTGATGCTGTTCCAGTGCCTCGCCGCCTCGCGGCCCAGCTATGAGGACATGTTCTGCCTGGGCCGCCACGTCGCCCGCGACCTGGCCACCTGCACAACCCAGGCCGTGCTGACCACCTCGATCACAGTCGGCGATCCGGAAGAGGCGGGCACGCCGCCGGCGTCTGCACAAACCCCCGTCGCGGTTACGCTGGCGCCTACGCCGTCGCCGACCGCGTCGCTGAACACTGCACCTTCCGCGTCTCGCTGAGCCTCGCTTAGCCTCGCAGCAAGATAAGGCCCGCCCCGAACGATCAGGGCGGGCCTTTTTCTTTGCGAGGGCGAGTCCCTATTCGTAGCCGTGGGCGGCCTCGTTGATCACCTGAGACGGCATGGACGAGAAGTCCACGGCGATCGGATTGGCGACCTTGGCCTGATAGGTCCGCAGAACGTGCGTCATGCGGCGACGCACTTCGCGTTCAGCCTCGGTGCCGGCGTCGAGCGACAGGGGCGCCAGGCAGAAGTCGATGATGGCTTCGGTTCGGGTCAGCGGTTCCATGGAGGTTCCTTTCCTTAAGCTGAGGGGGCCTTAAGCCGCGTGGGTGAACTGGGCGGTCTCGGTCGAGTCCTTCAGCGCCGTCGTCGAGGACGTGCCGTTGGAGATGACCGTGGCGACCTGGTCGAAATAGCCCGTGCCGACTTCGCGCTGGTGGCGCGTGGCGGTGTAGCCGATGGCCTCATTGGCGAACTCGCGCTGCTGCAGCTCCGAATAGGCCGCCATGCCGCCATCCCGATAACCGTCCGCCAGCTCGAACATCGAGTTGTTCAGGGCGTGGAAGCCGGCCAGGGTCACGAACTGGAACTTGTAGCCCATGGCGCCCAGCTCGCGCTGGAACTTGGCGATGGTGGCGTCATCCAGCTTGGCCTTCCAGTTGAAGGAAGGCGAGCAGTTGTAGGCCATCAGCTTGCCCGGATGCTTCTTCTGCACGGCTTCCGCGAACTTCTTCGCGTCGTCCAGGTCCGGATGGCTGGTCTCCCACCACAGCAGGTCCGCGATATTGGCGTAGGACAGGCCGCGCGCGATGCAATGATCCAGACCCGTGCCTTCCTTCAGGCGGAAGAAGCCCTCGGGCGTGCGGTTGTCGCGGTCGATGAAGGGCTGGTCGCGCTCGTCGATGTCCGAGGTGATCAGCTGGGCGCTTTCGGCGTCGGTCCGGGCGACCGTAATGGTCGGCGTGCCCATGACATCGGCGGCCAGACGCGCAGCCACCAGATTGCGCTCATGCGCCTGGGTCGGGATCAGGACCTTGCCGCCCAGGTGGCCGCACTTCTTCTCCGACGCCAGCTGGTCCTCGAAGTGGACGCCGGCGGCGCCCGCCTCGATGAAGGCCTTCATGATCTCGAAGCTGTTCAGCGGCCCGCCGAAGCCGGCCTCGGCGTCGGCGACGATGGGCGCGAACCAGTCACGCTTGGCGCCGCCCTCGGCGTGCTCGATCTGGTCGGCGCGCTGCAGGGTGCGGTTGATGCGGCGGCACAGTTCCGGCGCGGCGTTGGCCGGGTATAGCGACTGGTCGGGGTACATGGCGCCGGCCGTATTGGCGTCGGCCGCGACCTGCCAGCCCGACAGATAGATGGCCTTCAGCCCCGCGCGGACCATCTGCATGGCCTGGTTGCCGGTGACGGCGCCCAGGGCGTTGATGAAGGGCTCGTCGTGCAGCAACTGCCACAGGCGGTTGGCGCCGCGCTCGGCGAGCGTGTGGGTGACCGGCACCGAGCCGCGCAGGCGCAGGACGTCTTCCGGCGTGTAGGGGCGCTCAATGCCGTCGAAACGGCCGGCGGGCGAAGGAACCAGATCGGCGAAGGTGGTCATGGTCGAACTCGGTCTCTGAATGGCGCGGCCGCAGCCGCCGTCTCGGAGACAAGAACACGCGACAGTCACGAATGACACAGCATCACACGGCTCATTGGTGTCACTTTGTCACATCATGACTTTGCATATTCGGTCATGTTGTGACATTCTTCGGCCATGGACGCCTCCGCCGATCGCAAGCTTTTCCTCGGCGCCCGGCTGAAGCGGCTGCGGCGCGACCTGACCCTGACCCAGACGACCATGGCGGCCGATCTGGGCGTTTCCCCTAGCTATCTCAATCACATAGAGCGCAACCAGCGCCCCGTTTCGGCCCAGTTGCTGCTGCGGCTGGCCGAAACCTACGACGTCGATCTGCGCAGTCTGAACCAGGGCGGCGCGGCCGATGAGGCGCGGCTGACCGAGATCCTGGCCGACCCCCTGTTCAAGGGTCTGTCCGCCCCGCGCCACGAACTGGTGCAACTGCTGGAAGAGGCGCCGGGCGTCGCCGACGCCATGCTGCGCCTGTATCAAGCTTTCGACGACGGTCGCACCCGGGCCCGCGCCGCCGCCGAGAACGGCGAAGGCCTGGTCGAGACCAGCCCGGCCGAATGGGTGCGCGAATATATCCAGTCGCGCGGCAACCACTTCCCCGAACTGGACCAGATGGGCGAGGCCCTGGCCGAAGCCCTGGCGGCAGAGGCGCCCGCCCACGCCGACGGTTTCGAACCCGCCGCCCGCCAACGGCTGGCGGCGAAGCACGACCTGGGCGTCCGCACCCTGCCGGCCGAGGTCATGGTGGAATGGACCCGGCGCTATGACCTGCACCGCCGCCGCCTGCTGCTGTCCGAGACCCTGGGGCCGTCGTCGCGCGCCTTCGCCATCGCCTATCAACTGGCCTTGGTCGAACACGGCCCGGCCCTGCACGACATGGTCCAGGCCTCAAGCGCGCCGGACGCCGCCACCCGGTCCCTGCTGAAGGTGGCCCTGACCAATACCCTCGCGGCGGCGACCCTGATGCCCTACGCTGCCTTCCAGCGCACGGCGGAGGAGACCGGCTATGATCTGGCCCGGCTCCAGGCCCGGTTCGGGGTCAGCTACGAACAGGCGGCGCACCGGCTGACCACCCTGTCGCGCCCGACCGCGCGGGGCGTGCCCTTCTTCCTGATGCGGGTCGATCAGGCCGGCAATATCTCGAAACGCTATGCGGCCGGCGCCTTTCCCTTCTCGCGCTTCGGCGGCGCCTGCCCGCGCTGGCGGCTGCACTCCGCCTTCCGCACGCCGGGTCGGATCATCACCCAGATCATCGAGACGCCCGATGGCGGCCGCTGGTTCACCTTCGCCCGCACGGTCGAACGCCAGGGCCAGGACGGCTATGGCGACGCCCACGACCTGGCCGTCGGCCTGGGCTGCGAGCTGCGCCACGCCCACCGCCTGGCCTATGCCCACGGCCTGGATCTGGAGCGGCCCGACGTCACCCCCATCGGCCCCGCCTGCCGCCTGTGCCACCGCCACCCTTGCGCCGAACGCGCCGCAGCCCCCGTGGACCGGCAACTGGCCGTGGACGACTGGTCCAAGTCGGTCAGCCCCTATCCGTTCGCGGCGATGTGAGTTCACAGCTACTCAAAGTTGTGACATGCTTGGACCATGGCCGATCACGTCCTGACCCTGCCCCTGACCGACGAGGCGCTTGAACGTCTCAAGTCCGCTGCGCGCAGGGCGGGCATAGAGCCGGAGGCCTATGCTGTTGCGATTTTGGACAGGGCGCTTACAGACGACGTCTCCGGCGTAAGGGAGAACGATGCCGCCTTCGACGCCAATGTGGACGCTGCGCTGGCCGGTTACGACCTAGCCCGCAGACACGACAAAGCCACGCACGCCTTGCCCCCGGAGGGGCCAACTGCAGCAGAAGCTCTCGCCGAGTATGATCGCACGGGCGTCTACGAAACCTTCGAGGAATGGTCGACGGCGTTCGAGACGGACCTGAAAGCGCGCCTCGACGCCCGGCGCTGAAACTCCGCTTCTCGGAACAGGCGGTTCGTGACAGGCAACGCCTCGCCGCATTTCTAGCCGACCGTAATTCACGCGCCGCCCTGCGCGCGTTCCGGGCCATCACCCAATCCGTATCCGTCCTACCCCGCACGCCGTTCATGGGGCGGGAAGTGCAAGATCACCGCGAGCTTTACATCCCCTTCGGCGCCAGCGGCTACGTCGTCCAATATCGGGTCGATGCGGACCTGGTTGTCGTCGCCCGCATCTTCCACGCCCTCGAAGCGCGCTGAGGCGTCAGTGGCTCAGCAGCAACCAGGATTGGCTGCGGTTCAGCAGCGCCTGGGTGACGCCGCCCAGAACCCATTCCCGCATCCGCGAATGGCCCCAGGCGCCGGAGACGATCAGATTGGCGCCGGTCTGTTCGACCAGGGCCAGGATGCGATCGCCGGCCGGGCGCTCGTCGCGCACCTTGGCCTCGCTTTCGGCGATGACGCCGTGGCGTCGCAGCCAGGCGGCGACATCGGCGACGCGGGCAGCGGCGGCGGCCACATCGGCCGAGGCGCAGATCTCGACGACCTTGACCTCACGCGCCTGTTTCAACAGCGGAAGAGCCGCCTGGACGGCCCGCTGGGCCTCGCGCCCTTCCTTCCACGCCACCAGGACGACCCCGTCGACCGGCGCAGCCGAGGCGCGGGGCGGCGCGACCAGAACCGGTCGGCCGACATTCATGATCAGGTCGCCGGCGTCCGGCGCGCGATAGGGCAGACGCCCGGCGTCGCGCCCCACCAGGATCAGGTCGGCTGCGCGCGCGTGGTGTGAGACGCAGGAGGCGGGATAGCCGGTCTCGGCCCGCCACTCGTGCGCAATGCCGGTATCCTTCATCGCCTCGAGGAACCGGGTCTTGGCGGCGGACAGTTCGCCGTCCGCCTGGTCCCGCCGCAGGGTCAGGATTTCGCCGGCCATGCCGCCGGCGACATAGGCGTCGACCAGGGGCGGCTCGGGCTCGCTGACGGATATGCCGATCAGGGTCGCGTCATGAATGGCGGCGAGATCGCGCGCGAAGCCTATCCGCGCGACATTGTCGGCCTCGTCGTCCACATAGACCATCAGGCTTGCATAGGTCATGGCGGTGCTCCTCTTTGCCGGAGCCTGGATGCGCCCTTCGGCCCGTGCCCGCCTTGATCCGAATCAAAGACGTCAGGTCAGGATCACCCGCCCGTCCTCCAGACGGAAGGCGACGCTGGTGCGCTGGAACAGGCGGGCGATGACGGCGGAAGGATTGGCGACGCCCTGGTCCAGCATGGTCGAAATGTCGTTGGCCAGGGTGGGGTCGCGCGACAGACGCGTCAGGGCGCCCAGCCACTCGTCGCGGCTGAGGACGCCGTCGTCATTGTCCCGGCGTTGGAAATCGGCGACCACGTCGAAGAAGTCGCCCCCGCCCGCGCGTCGCTCCGCCCCTTCGATGACCAGACCCCAGACGGCGCCGCAGGCGTAATAGGCGCGGTTGTCGCCCCGGTCGCCGGCCGAGGCCACAGGCTTGCCGGCCGCCAGGGTGACGCAGTCGTCCACCTCGCGCTGCAGCTCGGCCCGGTCGTCGTAGGCGGGATCCATGGCCTTCAGGGCCCGCACCGCCATCAGGTCGGCCCCGCCCTCGGTGATCCAGGCCTCGCGGGCGTACTGGTATTTCAGCCCCTGCGAGCCCAGCCAGAAATGCGCCGCCTCATGGCCGATGAACCAATGGGCGCGGGCCAGGGCCTGGGCGTCGGGGTCCAACACCCCCTCACCTTCGAAATTCATCGAGATCAGGCCCGGCAGGACGCTGCCCCCCATGCTGGACAGGGCCTTGGTCGGGCCGGTCCAGCTGACCATCAGGGTCGGCGCCTCGCCCTGGGCCCGGCCCAGACGCCGGGCGTAATAGGCCATGACGCGGGGGGTGAACCCGGCGAGTTCGTCACCCAGCCAGCGCGGCAGGCCGGGGTCGATGACCGTAGTCACACCGTCCCCTTGGCGGGTGGTGGCGTCGCCGAACAGGACATAGGTCTGGGCGTCCACGGCCGTGACCTGAGGCGCTCGCTCGCCCTTGAACAGGACGGGGCCGGCGCGGTCGCGCCAAGTCACGCTGGCTGGACCACCGGGCACATCGACGCCGTTCAGATCGCGCGGCAGGGCGCGAGCGGCGGCGGCGGACTCCAGAGGAATGACGTCGAACTGACCGGAAAACAGCGCCACCGTGCCGTCCGAGAACACCAGGGCCGGATCATATTCAGCCTCCAAATCGCCAGGGCGCGGCGTCATGACGATGCGAACGTCGCGCGGCACAGGACCGCCGTCGGTCGAACGCAGCACGTCGTAGTCGCCGATCCGCTCCAGCACGACGCCCGGCGTCTCCACCCGCCACCAGGCCGGTCGCCAGGGTTGGCGGCTCTCGCGCAGCAGAGCCGAGCGGAAGAAGGCCCAGGCCGGGGCGTCGCGATCCATCTGATAGTCGGCGGTCCAGCGGTCCCCGTCGCGTGCGACGACGACGGCGACGCGGCCGTCCTCGGCCGCGACCGGGCCTTGGGGCCCGACGACGGCGGGCGAGGCGCAGGCCGCGACGGCCGAAAGGCCGATGAAGCCCGCGCAGATGAGGGCCGTCTTCAGACGCATGGAGCTCTCCGATAGGTCATGGCGGCCATAGCGACGACCGGCGACAGCGTCACCTTAAGCCTTCGTCATGCGCGGGCCGCGTCCAGAGCGCGCCCGGCCGCCGCCAGTTCCCCGGCCATGACCGCCTTCAGCCGCTCCGGCGCCAGGATCACCGCCTGTTCGCCCCAGGTGAACAGGTGCCAGGCCAGTTCGCGCATGCCCGACGCCCTGAACCGCACGACGACCGCGCCGTCCGCCTGGTCCTCGAACGTCTGGGTCGGGTGCCAGCGCCAGCTTTTCGCCTCGGCCGCGCCTTCGGGGGCGATGCGCAGGACCACCTCCTCGATCTCGTCCTGATAGATGCCGAACGACTGGCTGGCGAAGACGCCCAGGTCGAAGTCGGCGGGCGGAACCGCCACCCCGTCCTGCGGGGCGACGCTGCTCATGCGGTCCAGGCGGAAGGTCTGTATACGGCCCGTCTCCCGGTCGGCGGCGACCAGATAGTTGGCGCGACCGAACATGACCCCGCACGGGGCGACGGTCCGCCTGCGTGGCTCGGCCCCCGGTCGGGAATAGGTAAAGCCCAACGGCTGCTGCGCCAGAACCGCCCCGCGAATGGCGGTCAGCAAGCCTTCGTCCGCCGAGGGGCGCGGCCCGGCCTGGACGGCGATGGTCTCGGCCCGCACCAGGGCCTCCAGATCCGGGGCCATCCGGTTCAGGGTGGTGGAGCGCATCGCCGCCTTCAGCTTGCGCTCCAGCCCCTCCAGCGCCGCCGCCCGCGCCGGTTCGCCCGTCGCGCGCAAGCCTGTGGCCGCCTTGGACAGTTCCAGCATCTCGGTGGACGTCGGCGCCTGTTCGAAGGCCGACAGGCCGCCGCGGATACGCCAGCGTTTCGACGGCGGGTCCGACACCTCCTCCACCGTGGGGAACAGCATGAAGACGGCGTCGCGCATCCGCTCGGCGGTGCGGC
>JBKBXN010000028.1:0-20157 GCA_046314055.1 Brevundimonas sp. | reverse complement strand
AGGTGCAGGGCCATATAGGCCCATTTGGCGATCAGACCCTCGATCAGGAAGTTCGGACCGCCCAGGTTCCCCATCAACGAGCCGACGCCGCGATCCCCACCCAGGGACACCAGCGAGCCCTTGTCATGATAGACGTAGGGGCCGGGATCGCGAGACGGGTCAGGCAGGGCTCTGGCCAGATAGGCGGCCTGTTGAGCGGCGGCCTGGGCGCGGGCGGGGACGGGACGCCCCTCGGGGCCCGGCGCCTCGGCGCAGTCGCCCATGGCGTAGACGCCCGGCGCAGAGGTGCGCAGGTGATCGTCCACCACGAATTGGTTGATACGGCCGGTGGTCAAGCCCAGCTCGCGGTTGGAATCAGCCGCCTTGACCCCTGCGGCCCAGACGATCAGGTCGGCCGGGACCGGACCCTTTGAGGTGTCCAGCCGGTCGGCGTGGACGGCGTCGACTCTGGCGTCGGTCAGCAGGCGCACGCCCTTGGCCTCCAAGGCATGAGCCGCCTTGGTCGAAACGGTTTCGGGAAGCCCGCCCAGGATGCGCGGCGCGGCCTCGACGATGGTGACGTTGAGGTCGAACTTCTGGTTCGGCGCCAGGCCGGCGGACAGCTCGTCGTGACCTTCGATCAGTTCGGTGGACAGTTCGACGCCGGTTGCGCCGGCGCCGACGATGGCGATGTTCAGCGTCCGCTCATCGGAATAGGCGGAGGCGAGGAAGGCGGCGGTCAGGCGCTTGTTGAAGGCCTCGGCGTCAGCGACGTCTTCCAGCAGATGGGCGTGTTCGGCCGCGCCAGGGGTGTTGAACAGGTTCGAACCGCTGCCGATCGCCAGCACCAGGGTTTTGAACGACAGGGTTCGAGGCTTGACCAGAGCCACGCCGTCCTGATCCCGGATTTCGCCCAGGGTCAGGGTTTTGCCGGCGGGGTCGAGACCCGTCAGGTCACCGAAGGCGAAGCTGAAATGATTACGTCGCGCCAGGACCGGGTAGGACAGACCCTCCTGATGGCTGTCCAGCGACCCGGCCGCGACCTCGTGCAGGCTGGGCTTCCACAGATGGAAGATCGAACGGTCGATCAACAGAACGCGCCGACGGCCCTCGCGCGGGCCGAACTTCCGGCCCAGGCGGGCGGCGAGCTCAAGCCCGCCGGCGCCGCCGCCGATGATGACGATGTCGTGCTGCATCCGGGTCTCCTGAAGACGACCCGAATCTAGGCTCAGGCCGGCTTTTCTTCCAGGCGCTTGTCCAGATAGGCGCCGACGCGGCGTTCGACGGCGCTCATATGGTCCTGCCAGAAGTGGCTCGCGCCCTCTTCCAGTTCGTAGTCGATGATGATGCCCTTCTGGGTGCGCAGCTTGTTGACCACGCGCTCGACCTCGACGGGCGGCACGATGGTGTCGGCCGTGCCGTGCAGGAACAGGCCTGAGGCCGGGCAGGGGGCCAGGAAGCTGAAGTCGTACATGTTCGACGGCGGCGAGACCGAGATAAAGCCGTCCGTTTCCGGCCGTCTCATCAAGAGTTGCATGCCGATATAGGCCCCGAACTGGTAGCCGCCGACCCAGGTCTGGCTGGCGCCGGGGTTGTTCGACTGAAGCCAGTCTAGGGCGGTGGCCGCGTCGGCCAGTTCGCCGATGCCGGAATCGAACTCGCCCTGCGACTTGCCGACGCCGCGCGAATTATAGCGCAGGGTGGCGAAGCCCCGCTGCTGGAACAACTGGTGCAAGGTGACCGCGACCGGGTTGTTCATGTGACCGCCCGCCTTGGGATGCGGGTGCAGAATCAACGCGATCGGGGCGTTCGGGCGCTTGCCCGGGGAATAGCGGCCTTCGATGCGACCGGAGGCGCCGGGCAGGATGACTTCAGGCATAGGGGCTCTGGAATCCGTTCAACTGTCATTTCGCGTGTGCGTAATACTTGACCGCTGAGGTGGGACTTTCTAAGTCCCTCCGCAAGCGAGGCGCCTTTGCGAAGGCGCGGGTTCTAGCACAAGAGCCCCGGAAAGCGCGCAATTTTTGAAGGTGCGATATGCGTCTGTCGACCAAGGGACGATACGCCGTGATGGCTATGGCCGATCTGGCGAAGAACGGACGCGGCGAGAGCGGCGAAATCCGGGCGGTTTCGCTGGCTGAGATCGCCGCGCGCCAGGAGATTTCGCTGAGCTATCTGGAGCAGTTGTTCGCCCGGCTGCGCAAGAGCGGCTTGGTCAAGAGCGTGCGCGGCCCCGGCGGCGGCTATCGCCTGGCCAAGGGCGCGGATGAGACGGTGGTGGCCGAGATCGTGCTGGCGGTGGACGAACCGATCCGGGCGACGCGCTGCGTGGCCCACGGCTCGCCCAAGGGCTGTATGCTGGCCGGAGAGCGCTGCATCACCCATGAACTGTGGGAAGACCTGGGCGACGAAATCCATCGCTATCTGGCCGGGGTGTCGCTGGAGGATGTGGTGATGAACCGCACGGGCCAGCGTCGCCGCAATGTTGAAACGCCCCAAGCTGTGGGGGTGGCGGCATGAACGCGGTCTATCTGGACTATAACGCCTCGGGCCTGGTGCGGCCCGAGGTCCTCGAGATCATGACGCGGGCCCTCGCCGACAATGGCAACCCGTCGGCGGTCCACGCGGCCGGTCGGCGGGCGCGGGCGCGGGTCGAGACGGCGCGGGCTCAGGTCGGTGAGCTGGTCGGCGCCGATCCGACGGCGGTGGTGTTCAACAGCGGCGGAACCGAGGCGAATGCCCAAGCCATCGCTAGCGCGCTGGCGGCCGGATGCGAGCGGCTGATCGTGTCGGCGACGGAGCATCCATGCGTGGCCGAGACCGCGGCGAACGCGGGGGCGCCGGTGGAGGTGCTACCGGTCGACGCTAACGGCGTGGTCGACCTAGAATGGCTGGTCGAAGCCTTGGGGCGTCCGGGCCGGGCGGTGGTGGCCATTCACCATGCGAACAATGAGAGCGGCGTGATCCAGCCCGTGGTCGAAGCCGCAGCCTTGGTGCGCGCGGCGGGCGGCTGGCTGCACGTCGATGCGATCCAGTCGGCGGGCAAGATCCCGGTCGACATGCGTGTTCTGGACGCGGACAGCCTGACCCTGTCGGCGCACAAGCTGGGCGGGCCGCAGGGCGTCGGGGCGTTGATCCTCAAGGAAGGCGTGTCGGGCGTTCGCATCCTGCATGGGGCGGGACAGGAGCGGGGCCTGCGCGCAGGGACCGAGAACGTGCCGGGAATCGCCGGTTTCGGCGTGGCCGCTGACTGCGCCGCGCGGGATCTGGAGACGATGGCTTCGCATGTCGGATGGCGCGATTCCGCCGAGGCCAGGGTCGAGGCCGCCGGGGCCACCGTGATTGGCGCCGATGTGGCGCGTCTGCCCAATACCCTATTCATGGCGGTCGAGGGCTGGGACAGTCCTCAACAGTTGATCACGCTCGATCTGGCCGGCGTCATGGTGTCCGCCGGGTCGGCCTGTTCGTCGGGCAAGGTCAAGCCGTCCAAGACTATCAACGCCATGGGATTGAACGCCCTGGCGACCGGGGGCGTGCGCGTCTCCGGCGGCTGGGGCACGCAAGAAGGCGACTGGGTGCGGTTCGCCGACGCCTGGGTATCCGCCTATACGAAGCACAAGGCACGCGCCGCCGAGCGCGTGAGAGAGGTCGCCTGATGGCCGCCGTCAAGGAAACCATCGACGCCGTCGCCGCGCTGGAGAAATACGCGCACGGCTTTACGTCGGACATCGAGCAGGAGTTCGCGCCGCGCGGCCTGAACGCAGACATCGTGCGCTTCATCTCCGAGAAGAAGGGCGAGCCGGAGTGGATGCTGGAATGGCGCCTGGCCGCCTATGAGCGCTGGCTGGCGATGGAAGAGCCGACCTGGGCGGCGGTGAAGTATGAGCCGGTCGACTATCAGGACCTGTTCTACTACGCCGCGCCCAAGCAGAAGGAGGGGCCCAAGTCGCTGGACGAGGTCGATCCCGAGATCCTGGAAATCTACAAGAAGCTGGGCATTCCGCTGAAGGAGCAGGAGGTGCTGGCGGGGGTGCAGGGCGCGCCGCGCGTGGCGGTGGACGCCGTGTTCGACAGCGTCTCGGTTGTCACGACCTTCAAGGAGGAACTGGCCAAGGTCGGCGTGATCTTCATGCCGATTTCCGAGGCCTTGCGCGAATATCCTGAGTTGGTGCGGCAGTATCTGGGGTCGGTGGTGCCGGTCTCGGACAACTATTTCGCGGCCTTGAACAGCGCGGTCTTTTCGGACGGATCGTTCGTCTACATTCCGCCGGGCGTGCGCTGCCCGATGGAGCTGTCGACCTATTTCCGCATCAATGCGAGCCAGACGGGCCAGTTCGAGCGGACCCTGATCATCGCCGACAAGGGCAGCTACGTCTCGTACCTTGAGGGCTGCACCGCGCCGATGCGCGACGAGAACCAGCTGCATGCGGCCGTGGTCGAGATCGTGGCGCTGGACGACGCCGAGGTGAAATATTCGACGGTCCAGAACTGGTACCCTGGCGACGCCGAGGGCAAGGGCGGCATCTATAATTTCGTCACCAAACGCGCCGATTGCCGGGGCGACCGGTCCAAGGTGTCGTGGACCCAGGTCGAGACCGGTTCGGCCGTCACCTGGAAATATCCGTCCTGCATCCTGAAGGGCGACGACAGCTCGGGCGAGTTCTACTCCATCGCCATCACCAACGGACATCAGCAGGCCGACACCGGCACCAAGATGATCCACCTGGGCAAGAACACCAAGTCGCGGATCATCGCCAAGGCGGTTTCGGCGGGCAAGTCGGACTCGACCTATCGCGGCCTGGTCTCGGTGCATCCGAAGGCGACGGGGGTGCGCAACTTCACCCAGTGCGATTCCCTGCTGATCGGCAAGGAGTGCGGCTCGCACACCATCCCCTATATCGAGGCCCGCAACGGTTCGGCCCAGCTGGAGCACGAGGCGACGACGACGCGCCTGTCCGACGACCAGATGTTCTACGCCCAGCAGCGCGGCTTAAGCCAAGAAGAGGCGGTGGCCCTGCTGGTCAACGGCTTCGTCCGCGACGTCATGCAGAAGCTGCCGATGGAGTTCGCGGTGGAAGCGCAGAAATTGGTGGCGATCAGTCTCGAGGGAAGTGTCGGCTGATGTTTGGCTGGCTTTTCAAGAACCGCGTGCCGTCCAGTGACGCTGGGATTGGCGTCGAACCATATGATTGGCAGCCCAACCGTCTAGTTGTGCCTACCTACGCTCTGAACAGGCGTGACGAGTCAGAATGGATCGAGTTTCTGAAGAGGACGACGAATTCGGCCAGCTTTCAGATGCTCAAGGTTTTTGATCCGCTACGCGACGAGCCAAAGAAGGCCGATCTCGATCCTGACATCCACTATTGGGCGCGGGTTGGGAATGAACTCTGGTTTCTTGCCGATCGGGACTGGTTCGGGTTTCCGGATCCGCAGCAATACGCCCTACTTGTTTGGAATAGATCGAAAAAACGCCTGACCCAGCTTGGGAACTTCGGTCGTTTGCCCGATTCTTGGACTTTGCCTGATGCTTCAAATTAACAACCTCCACGTCTCCGTCGGCGAAAAGCCGATCCTCAAGGGGCTGACGCTCGACGTTCCTGCGGGCGAGGTGCACGCCATCATGGGTCCGAACGGGGCCGGGAAGTCGACGCTGGGTTACGCCCTGTCGGGACGGCCGGGCTATGAGGCGACCGAGGGCGCCGTCGAATGGGCGGGCGAGGATCTGCTGGCGCTGGACCCGGCCGAGCGGGCGGCCAAGGGCGTCTTCCTGTCCTTCCAGTATCCGATCGAGATCCCCGGCGTGCCGGCCCTGACCTTCGTGCGGACGGCGCTGAACGCCCAGAAGCGCGCGCGGGGCGAGGAGGAGGTGGCGGCGCCCGCCTTCCTGAAGCTGGTGCGGGAGGCGTCCAAGGCGCTGAAGATGGACTTCGACATGCTGAAGCGGCCGCTGAACGTCGGCTTCTCGGGCGGCGAGAAGAAGCGGATGGAGATCCTGCAGATGGCCCTGCTGGAGCCGTCGCTGCTGATCCTCGACGAGACCGATTCCGGTCTGGACATCGACGCCCTGCGGATCGTGTCGGAAGGGGTCAACGCCCTGCGTCGTCCCGACCGGGCCATGCTGGTCATCACCCACTATCAGCGGCTGCTCGACTATATCAAACCGGACCGGGTTCATGTGCTGGCCGGCGGCCGGATCGTGGCTTCGGGCGGTCCGGAGCTGGCGTTGCAGCTGGAGGCGGAAGGGTATGACAAATATCTTCCGGAACCGGCGTGAGCGCGGCCTTCAAGATCGACCTGACTGACGCCGCCACATTCCCGTCGCGGCGAGATGAGGCGTGGAAATACAGCGATCTGAAGCGTTGGCTTCGCGAAGCGCCGCAGCCGTCGCCGACGGCGGCGGTTGGTGCGCCGGGACCGTTTTACGACCTGGGCGGTGACGCCATCGTCTTCGCCAATGGGCGGCCGGTGGGCGTGACCGACTTCATCGCCTCGGGCGAACAGACCCTACGGCTGCGCTACATTTCCGACGCGGTGGGCACCGGGCACACGGCCCGGGCGCGGGTTTCGGCGCGGGCGGGCGCCAAGCTGCTGCTGCTGGAGACGCACGAGGGCGCGGGCTCGGCCTATGTCGCCCACAATACGCTAGAGCTGGATGTGGCGGCCGGGGCCGAGGTGACGCGCGTCGTCCTGGTCGAGGAGCCGGAAGACGCGATTTCCGTGTCCGAGGCCCATGTGAAGGTCGAGGCTGGCGGTGTGTATCGCCAGACCATCATCGCCACCGGCGCGAAGCTGCAGCGGATCGAGACCCGCATTTCTCATTTCGCCCAGGGGGCGCATGTTCAGGCCGACGGTCTGTATCTGCTGAACGGATCGCGCCACACCGATCTGACCAGCGTTGTGCGGCACATGGAGCATGACGGCACGACCAGCCAACTGATCAAGGGCGTGGCCCGTGACACCGCGCGCGGCGTCTTCCAGGGCAAGATCGTGGTCGAGCGCGGGGCCGACGGCACCGACGCCCGGATGGGTCATCATGCTCTGATCGCGTCGGAACGGGCCGAGATCGACGCCAAGCCGGAACTGATCATCTATGCCGACGACGTGCAGTGCGCGCACGGCAATACGGTGGGGACGCTGGACGAAAGCGCCCTGTTCTACATGGAGCAGCGCGGCATTCCGGCCGAGGAAGCCCGCGCCCTGTTGACCCAGGCCTTCCTGATCGAGGTCATCGACCGGATCGAACATGAAGGCGCGAGAGAGGTGGCGCGGGAATGGCTGACGGCTCGGTTGTGAACCTTTTCGATCCCTATGCCGTCCGGGCGCAGTTCCCGATCCTGTCGCGACAGGTGAACGGCAAGCCGCTGGTCTATCTGGACAATGCGGCCTCGGCCCAGAAGCCGCGCGCGGTGATCGACGCCCTGGTGGCGACGATGGAGGGCGGCTACGCCAACGTCCACCGCGGCCTGCACACCCTGTCGAACGAGGCCACCGAGTCCTTCGAGAAGGCGCGCGAGATCGTCGCTCGTTTCCTGAACGCCGAAAGCCCCGAACAGGTCGTCTGGACCAAGGGCGGCACCGAGGCGATCAACGTGGTGGCCAATGGGCTGGGCCTGAGCATCGAGCCGGGCGACGAGATCCTCGTCTCGGAGATGGAGCACCATTCCAACATCGTGCCCTGGCACCTGCTGCGCGAACGACGCGGAGCGGTGCTCAAATGGATTCCGGTGCTGGACGACGGGTCGCTGGATATGGCGGCTTACGCGGACCTGCTGTCGCCGAAGACGCGGATGGTCGCGGTCACCCATATGTCGAACGTGCTGGGCACTATCAATCCAGTGGCCGAGATCACCCGACTGGCGCATGCGGCCGGCGCCCAGGTGCTGATCGACGGGTGCCAGGGGGCGGTCCATGCGACGCCGGACATGCAGGCCATCGGGTGCGACTTCTATGTCCTGACCGGCCACAAACTGTTTGCCCCGACCGGTATCGGCGTCCTGATCGGCAAGGCCGAAGCGCTGGAGGCTCTGCCGCCCTATCAGGGCGGGGGCGAGATGATTGAGACGGTCGAACAGGACCGCGTGACCTATGCCAAGCCGCCCCATCGGTTCGAGGCGGGCACGCCGCCGATCCTGGAGGCCATCGGCCTGGGCGTGGCGCTCGAGTGGCTGGCGCAATACGACCGGGCGGCGGTTCAGGCGCATGAGCACGCGCTGTACCAGCACGCTGTGGACCGTCTTCAGGGTCAGAACTGGCTGCGGGTCCTGGGGCAGGCGGAAGGGAAGGGCGCGATCCTGACCTTCGCCGTCGAGGGCGCTCACGCCCATGACGTCGCCCAGATCATGGACCGTTACGGCGTGGCCGTGCGGGCCGGTCTGCACTGCGCCGAGCCGTTGTCGAAAAGAATGGGGGTGACGTCGAGCACCCGCGCCTCCTTCGCCCTATATAACACCGTGGAGGATGCCGACGCCTTCGTGGACGCGCTGATCAAGGCGCGGAACTTCTTCGTGTAAGCTGATGACAGACGACACCATTCAAGACAGCGACGCCTTCAAGAACGCCTGGGACGAACCCCAGAAGAGCGCCCTGTCGCAGGCCGAGCTGGACACGCTGACGGAACAGCTGATCGAGGCGCTGAAGTCGGTCTATGATCCGGAAATTCCGGTCGACATCTATGAGTTGGGCCTGATCTACCGGGTCGATGTGTCCGACGACCGCGACGTGGTGGTGGACATGACCCTGACGGCCCCCGGTTGCCCTGTCGCCGGCGAGATGCCGGGCTGGGTCGAGACGGCGGTCGAGAAGGTCGAGGGGGTGCGCAGCGCCAAGGCCAATCTGGTGTTCGACCCGCCTTGGGATTCCTCGAAGATGAGCGACGAAGCCAAGCTCGCGCTCAACATGTTCTGACCGGGATAGTCCAATGACCGAACTCCAGGCCACATCCCGTCCCCGCCGCCCGCGTCCCAAGGCCGTGACCCTGACGGACGCCGCCGCAGAGCGCGTGCGCGAAATCCTGGACAATGCCGAGAACGACCACATCGGTCTGCGGATCGGGGTCAAGAACGGCGGCTGCGCCGGGCAGGAGTACACCTTCGCCTATGCGGACGAGATCGGTCCGATGGACGAGGTGGTCGAGGACAAGGGCGTCACCATCCTGATCGAACCCAAGGCCGTGCTGTTCCTGATCGGCACCGAGATCGATTACGAAACGACCCGGCTGGCCTCCAAGTTCGTGTTCAACAATCCGAACCAGACCGACGCCTGCGGCTGCGGCGAGAGCGTCACCATCGTGCCGGCCGTCGCCGTCTGAGATGGCTTACGACGCGGACTTCGGCGAATGGGCGCGTGAACATTTCGCGGGCCTGGGTCGGTTGGAGATCAAGCGGATGTTCGGCGGAGCCGGGGTGTATGCCTCCGGCGTGATGTTTGCCCTGCTGGACGACGGAGTGGTCTGGCTGAAGGGCGACGAGGTTCTGGGCGAGGCCTTGGTCGAGGCCGGCTGCCGACAGTTCACCTATCCGACCAAGGACGGGCGGACGATGTCCATGGGATACTGGACCCTCCCGGAGACGGCGCTCGACGACCCCGATGAGGCGGTCGACTGGGCGCGCCGGTCGCTGGAGGTTGCGGTTCGCAAGGCGTCGGGAAAGAAGAAGGCTACGTAGGCGCATCCACCAGAACGGCCGGGGTGACCGGCTGTCCCGTGGCTTCGGCGATCAGTTCGGCCGTGCGTGTCTCGACCACGGCTTCGAGGCGCGCCAGAAACTCGTCCTTGGGCAGGCCCACGGGGATGGGCTCCAGGAACTCCAGCGTCGCCGTGCCCGGGTGTTTCTCGTACTTCTCCTCGGGCCAGAACAGGCCGAGGTTGGTGGCGAGGGGCACGACCGGCATGTCGAAGTCGCGGTACATGTGCCAGACGCCGGAGCGATAGCGGTACTTGTGGCCGACCGCCGCCAGATGGCCTTCGGGATAGATCAGGATTTTTCGGTTCTCGGCCTTGGCCTCGGCGGCGCGGGTGGCCAGGGCCTGGCGGGCTTCATGGCCGCCGCAGCTGTTGACGACGATGGCGCCCAGCTTTTTCAGCACTCCGCCCAGCAGCGGAAACTTCTCCAGGTGGTCGCCGGTGACGAAGGCCAGGTCGTCGAACTGGTCATAGGTGGCGAAGCCGTCGCCCCAGCTCTGGTGTTTTGAGGCGATGATGAAGGCGCCGTCGGGCAGGCGATCCTTGCCGCGCACCTCCAGCCGGATGCCGGCGAAGACCGCCATGGCCTGGACCATGCGTCTTACATAGGCGCGAATGACGCGGCTGGTCGGGCCGCGACCGGGCGCGAGGGCGGCGAAGGCGGCGGTCAGGCCGTAGCCGATCGACAGGATCCAGTAGGCGATATTAAAGGCGAAGCTGCGCATGGCCCGACTATGGCAGAAAGCTTGACCTTGTCAGGTGTTTAGGCGGCGTTCTCGAGTGCAATCGCACTGGTCACCCGATTGCGGCCGGCATGCTTGGAGGCATAGAGAGCCGCGTCTGCGCGTTCCAGCAGGCTGGAGGCGGCCTCGCCGGACATATGCTCGGCGAATCCTGCGGACAGGGTCACGGCGCCGAGGTCGTCATTGGTCGAGCGGCGACGCAGCGAACGTGAGGAGACCTCTTCCAGGATGGTCTCCAGCGCCATGGTCACGGCGCCGGCGCTCTCGCCGGGGAAGATGATCGCGAATTCTTCACCCCCGAAGCGGGCGACGAACCGATTGCCGCTGCAGACGCGCGACAGGATGGTGGAGACATAGCGCAGCACCTGGTCGCCGGTCTGGTGTCCCCAGGTGTCGTTGAAACGTTTGAAGTGGTCGATGTCGAGGATGGCCAGGGTCAGGGGGGCGTGGTCGCCGCCGGCGCAGACCCGTTCCAGCCGTTCGTCGAACGCCTTGCGGTTGGCCAGGTTGGTCAGGGCGTCCGTCATGGCGTCGCGCCGGACCTGTTCCAGGTGTTCTCGCAGCCGGGCGACCTCCTTGTTGGAGCTCTCCAGACGTTTCTCGAGAATGGCGGTTTCTCGCCGGACGCGCTTCGTGGCGATGGTCAGACCGCCGACCAGGGTCTTCAGGGGCGCGCCGTCTTCGGCCGCCTCCATGGTCTGGGATGCGGCCACCAGGGTTTCGCCGTAGTCGGCCTGGGTCTTGTGGGCCTTGGCGATGGCGCCGGCCACATTGGCCAGTTCACGGTCCAGCACGGCGCCGGCGTCGCGGATGTCTTCCGACAGGCGGCTGCGTGGCAGGAATTCCGCCGCCAGAAGTTCGGCAGTCTCGTCGTTGATGACGATCTTTTCGGAAAGAAGGCGCTTGATCTCGCGGCCCAAGGGGGCCTCAGGATCGCCCATATAGTGGAGCCAGAGCTCGAAATTCAGAGGCGTCGGCCAGACCCCGACCTTCTCCATGTCGGAGATGACGTCCCGCGCAAGAGAATAGGCTTCCGGTCCCCGAACCGCCATTTCGATCTGCGCCGTCATTCATCTCTCCCAAAGCTCCGTTCTGGAGCTCGGGAAAGAGAGTACAGGCCTATCCGTAATAGCGAGTAAACGCGCCGGCGCTTAGGCGCGGATGACCACGGGGCGGCGCAGGAAGGCGGGGATGTCGTCGCCGAAACCCTTGACGCCCGAGCGTTCACGCTCTTCCGGGCGACGCTCGCCGCGACGGTCCGACTGGCGCAGATGGGGCTCGCGATCCGTGCGAGTGGCGCGAGCCTCTTCGATGGGCGCGGCCTCGGCCTCGATCTTGGCCTCGGTCCGAGGGTCGATCTTGGCTTCGAACTTCGGTTCTGACCGGGGCTCGGACTTGGTGCGGTTGCGGCCGCGACCGGCGGGCTTGTCAACGACGGGGGCGATTTCGATTTCGGTCGCGGTGACGGCCGAAACCTCGGGCTTGGCCTTGCGGCGGCTGCGCGATCGCGTCGTCGCCTCGACGACATCCGTCTCGGCCAGGGCGGCGGCGGGCGCGGCGGCGGGGGTCTGGGTCGGTTCGGCCGTGCGAGAACGGCCACGACCGCCCGAGCGGGACTCGCTTGACCGAGACGTCGAGCGCTTGTCGTCTCGTCCACCGTCCTTGATCGCGTCGAAATCGACGTCGTCGAGAACCAGCTCCTTCGGGTCCATCTTGATCAGCTTCAGCACCTTATCCAGCGACTTGTCGTCGCCGGGGGTCACGATCATGAAGGCCTGGCCCAGCTTGCCCGCGCGACCGGTCCGGCCGATGCGGTGGACATAGTCGTCGGCGTGGTGCGAGACGTCGTAGTTGAAGACGTGGCTGACGTCCGGGATGTCCAGACCGCGCGCGGCGACATCGGAAGCCACCAGGATCTTCAGCGCGCCCGAGCGGAAGTCCGCCAGGGTCTTGGTACGGTGCGACTGGTCCAGGTCGCCGTGGATGGCGGCGGCGTCGAAGCCGTGCTGCTTCAGCGACTTGGCGACGATGTCGACTTCGGACTTGCGGTTGCAGAAGACGATGCCGTTGCGCACGTCGGTGCGGCTCATCAGGGCGCGCAGGGCGGCGCGCTTGGCCTTGGGGTCCGAGGTCGGGATGCGGACGATGTACTGGGTGATGGTGTCGGCCGTCATGGCCGGACGCGAGGCCTCGATCCGGGTCGGATCCTTGAGGAAGGCGGCGGTCAGACGGGTGATCTCCGGCGGCATGGTGGCCGAGAAGAACAGGGTCTGGCGACGTGGCGGCGTCAGTTTGAAGATGCGCTCGATGTCGGGGATGAAGCCCATGTCGAGCATTCGGTCGGCTTCGTCCACCACCATGATCTCGACGCCCGTCAGCAGCATCTTGCCGCGTTCGAACAGGTCGAGCAGGCGGCCCGGGGTGGCGATCAGGACGTCGACGCCCTTGTTCAGCGCGGCAACCTGGTCGCCCATGGAGACGCCGCCGATCAGCAGCACCCAGGTCAGTTTGGTGCCCTTGGCGTATTTGGCGAAGCTTTCGGCGACCTGGTCGGCCAGTTCGCGGGTCGGGGCCAGGACGATGGCGCGCGGCATCCGGGCGCGGGCGCGGCCCGAGGCCAGGCGTTCGACCAGAGGAAGGGTGAAGGCGGCGGTCTTGCCTGTGCCGGTCTGGGCGATGCCCAGAACGTCGCGGCCGGCGAGGGCGACGGGGATCGCCTGTTCCTGAATAGGGGTGGCGGTCGTGTAGCCGGTGTCGGCGACGGCCTGCAGGGTCGTGGGCGAAAGGCCCAGTTGGGAAAATTCGGTCATGAATCCTTGGGGTGGAAAGCGTCTGCGTGCATAGCAGCAACGGAACCGCCCCTCTTTGGGCGAGCGGGCGGCGCGGATCGCAGACCTGTCCCGAGGCTGGGGGCGATATAGAAGTCCCTGCGTGAAAGTCAAGTATTCTCGATATTTCGCTGGATTGGCAGTCACGGAATAAATTCACATGGTCAGGCTGGGACTCCGCTTGACTCGCTGCGGTGTGGAGGAGGCATATGTGAGAACAAAAGGAGAACTATTGTGGGTTCGAGCCCTAAGATCGAAGCCCTGCGCGAACACCTGAAAGCTCTGGAGGCCGATGGCCATCCGGTCGATGACGCGCGCTTCAACTTAGGCTTGGAGGCGGCGGATCGGTATCTGGGCGGTCTGGTCACCCATGGGCTGCACGAGGTTTACGCCGCGACGACGCCTGATGCCACGGCGGCTCTGGGGTTCGCCCTGGGGCTGGTGCGCCGGGCGGCCGGCGACCGGCCCGTGGTCTGGGGTGTCCAGTCTATGGCCGGACTGGAGACGGGGCAGATCTATGGGCCAGGCCTGCGTGAACTGGGGCTGGATCCCGGTCGGTTGGTTCTGGTGCGGGTCAAGGAGATGAAGGATCTGCTGGCGGCGGGCGAGGAGGCCTTGGCCTGCGGGGCCGTGGGGGCGGTGCTGCTGACGGCCTGGGGCGAGAGCAAGGTGCTGAGCCTGACCGCGACACGGCGCCTGTCGATGGCGGCGGGGCAGGGGCGGGCGACGGCCGTGCTGATGCGACTGGCGGCCCAACCCCAGCCCAGCGCGGCCGAGACCCGGTGGCGGGTCAGGGGGGCGTTGTCACGGGCGCTGGAGGCGGACGCTCCCGGCCATCCGACCTATGCGGTCGAACTGTTGCGGCATCGGCTGGGCGCGCAGCCGAGGACCTGGATCATGGAGTGGGATCGTGAGCGCGGAGTCTTCGAACAAGGCGGGCAGAATGCCGGACATGAACAGTCGCAACGACCGACGCTACCTGGCGGTCTGGTTTCCCCTGCTGCCGACGGATCGGTTGCGGCGAGAGGAGGGGCGTTCCGACGCTACGGCTGAGCCTGAAATCGTTCTGGTGGAGAAGGTGAAGGGGGCTCTGCGTTTGGCCGCCGCCAATGGTTCCGCCTTGGCGCTGGGCCTGTCGCCGGGCATGACCCTGGCCGACGCGCGGGCGCGGGCGCCGGACGTCCGGGTGGTCGCGCACCGGCCTGAGGCGGACGCGGCCCTGCTGAAACGGGTGCTGCTGGATTTCGGCCGCTTCACCCCGATGGCGGCGACCGACGGGCCGGACGGACTGGCGCTGGACGTGACCGGCTGCGCCCATCTGTTCGGGGGCGAGGCGGGCCTGGTCCAGGCGGTCGCGGCGCGGGCGCAGGGCGTGGGTCTGGCGGTTCGTCTGGCCATGGCCGGCACGCCTGAGGCGGCGCGCGCCTTGGCCCGGTTCGGACGCGGCGGAATCCATGAGGGCGAGGGGCAGAGCCAGGCCCTGCGCCGCCTGCCGGTCGCGGCGCTGGAACTGTCGGACAAGGAGACCCAGGCCCTGTCGCGCGCGGGGTTGAAGACCCTGGCGCATTTGGCCGACCGCCCCACCGCCCCCATCGCCGCCCGGTTCGGCGCGGCGGCGGCGACGCGGCTGAACCGGGTGCTGGGGCGCGAGGACGCCCGCATCCGTCCCGAACGGCCGGTTCCGCTGGTTTCGGTCGATCGGATCCTGGTCGAACCGATCACCGAGACGACCGACGTCGAGGCGGTGATCGGCGACCTGCTGACCGAGGTCATGGACCGACTGGACCTGCGTGGCCAGGGCGGTCGCGCCTTTCAGGCCGGGTTCTTCCGCCTGGACGGGGAGGTGCGCCACATCACCGTACGCACGGGCCGGCCCAGTCGCGATGCGACGGCCGTGCTGCGCCTGTTCCGTGAACGGCTGGCCAGTCTGGCGCGGCCGCTGGATCCGGGTTTCGGCTTCGACCAACTTCGCCTGTCCGTGCCGGTCGCCGACCGTCTGGCCTCGCGCCAGCGCGGCTTCGACCGCACCCCGCCGGGCGCCGAGGACCTGGGCCGGTTGGTCGACCGCCTGACCGCGCGGCTGGGCCCCGAGGCCGTGAGCCGGTTCGAGCCTGTGGCCTCGCACTGGCCGGAACGCACGGTTCGCCTCACCCCCGCCGCCCTGCCGCCCGGCGAGGACGGCGAATGGCCCGAACCAGACCCCGTCGATCCGCCGCTGCGCCCCTTGCAGATGTTCGACCCGCCCCAACCGATCCTGGCCACGGCGGAGGTGCCCGACCATCCGCCGAACCGTTTCATCTGGCGGCGGGTGGATCATCGTCTGGTGCGGGTTGAAGGCCCCGAACGCATCGCCCCTGAATGGTGGCGCAGGCTGCAGGGACCGCTGGAGCCGACGCGTGACTATTACCGCGCCGAGGACCAGGAGGGGCGGCGCTTCTGGCTGTTCCGCTCCGGCTTCTATGGCGAGGAGCCGGCCCCGCGCTGGTTCGTGCACGGGGTCTTCGCGTGACCGCCTATGCCGAGCTGGCGACGCGTAGCAACTTCTCCTTCCTGGAGGGGGCGTCGCATCCGAAGCATCTGGTGCTGAGCGCCATCCTGCGCGGGCATACCGGCATTGGGCTGGCCGACCGCAACACCCTGGCCGGGGTGGTGCGGGCGTGGAGCGCGTTGAAGACGCTGCGCGAGGAGGGCTGGTCGCCGCCGGATCGGGTGCGCCAGGGCGGCGGACCCGGCGAGACGGTGCTGGTGGAGGACTCGTTCCCCGTCGACCTCGACCCGGAGGAGATCAAGGCAAGGGCCAAGGCCTTCAAGTTGATCCTGGGGGCGCGGCTGCGGTTCAACGACGGGACGCCGGACATCCTGGCCTATCCCGAGGACCGGCAGGGCTGGGGCCGTCTGTGCCGCCTACTGACCCTGGGCAACCGCCGGGCGAAGAAGGGCCAGTGCGAGATCGGCCTACGCGACCTGCTGCGCGCGTCCGAAGGTCTGTTGCTGATCGTCATGCCGCCCCGCCGACTGGAGGGGTTGGAGGTTCTGCTGCGCCAGGTGAACGACGCCGCGCCGGGCGCCGTCTGGCTGGGCGTCGCCATGGGCCGGAGAGGAGACGACCGCCGCCGACTGGCGCGCATGAAGGTCTTGGCCGGGGCGACGGGCGTGCCGTTGCTGGCGGTCAATGACGTCCTCTATCACGACGCCGACCAGCGCGACCTGCAGGACGTCGTCACCTGTATCCGCGAGGGGGTGACGCTGGAGAGCGCCGGCCGCCGACTGGATCAGAACGCCGAACGCCACCTGAAACCGCCCGCCGAAATGAGCCGCCTGTTCGCCGACGCGCCGGAGGCGGTGGCCGAGACGCAGGACGTGCTGGCGCGGGTGGCGTTCGACCTGGGGGACCTGAGCTACAACTATCCCGAAGAGCCGGTGCCGCCCGGCATGACGGCGCAGGATCGGCTGGCCGAACTGGTGGCGACCTATGAGGAGCGGAAATATCCGCAAGGCGTGCCAGGCAAGGTGCGGGACCTTCTGAAAAAAGAACTGACCTTCATCGCCAAGGAGAATCTGGCCCACTATTTTCTGACGATCCACGACATCGTCAGATTTGCGAACGACCAGCGCATCCTTTGTCAGGGACGGGGGTCAGCGGCGAACTCGGCCGTCTGCTATGTTCTGGGGATCACCTCGGTCGATCCGAGCGTGCACGACGTGCTGTTCGAACGCTTCCTCTCGTCGGATCGAAAGGAGCCTCCTGATATCGACGTCGATTTCGAGCACGAGCGGCGCGAAGAGGTCATTCAGCACATCTATGAAAGATACGGTCGCCACCGGGCGGGCATCGCCGCCACAGTGATCCGTTATCGCCCCCGTAGCGCCATCCGCGAGGTCGGAAAAGTGATGGGGCTGACAGAGGATGTGACGGCGCGTCTGGCGGGAAGCCAGTGGGGCAGTTTCGGGTCGGACATCCCGGATCGGCATCTGGAGCAGGCCGGGCTCGAGGTCGGCAATCTAACCGTAGCCCGGGCGGTCGCCATGACCCGGCGGCTGCTGGAGTTTCCCCGGCATCTGTCGCAGCACGTCGGGGGCTTCGTCCTGACCCAGGATCGGTTGGACGAACTGGTTCCCATCGGCAATGCGGCCATGCCGGACCGAACCTTCATCGAATGGGACAAGGACGATATCGACGCGCTGCGGCTGATGAAGGTCGATGTGCTGGCTCTGGGGATGCTGACCTGTATCCGAAAGGCGTTCGACCTGCTGGTTGAGCACGGGGCGCTGAATCTCAGGCTGGACACGGTTCCTGACGCCGACGAGCCGACCTACAAGATGCTGCAACAGGGGCGCTCAATCGGGGTCTTCCAGGTGGAGAGTCGGGCGCAGATCAACATGCTGCCGAGGCTGAAGCCGAAGCGGTTCTATGATCTGGCCATTCAGGTGGCGATCGTTCGTCCCGGGCCGATTCAGGGCAATATGGTCCATCCCTATCTGCGCCGCCGGCAGGGTCTGGAAGCCGTCGACTATCCTTCTCCGGGTGCAGAGTTCGGACATCCCGATGAGTTGAAGGACGTGCTGAAGGCGACCCTGGGCGTGCCGCTTTTTCAAGAACAGGCGATGAAGATCGCGATGGTCGCGGCGTGCTTTGACGACAAGCAGGCGAACGGCATGCGCAAGGCCATGGGGACCTTCAGAGGCGACGGAAACCTGAGCCACTATGGCCAGCTCATGGTCGAGGGGATGAAGGCGCGAGGGTATGATGC
Organism: Brevundimonas sp.; assembly: GCA_046314055.1. Taxonomy (GTDB): domain Bacteria; phylum Pseudomonadota; class Alphaproteobacteria; order Caulobacterales; family Caulobacteraceae; genus Brevundimonas. The sequence goes on along the minus strand of JBKBXN010000028.1, from coordinate 2,177 downwards.
GGCCTTCGCTGAGCGTTGCTACGAACAGATCAAAGGCTTTGGCTCCTATGGTTTTCCCGAGAGCCACGCCGTCTCGTTCGCCAAGCTGGTCTACATCTCGTCCTGGATCAAATGCCATCATCCGGCGGTGTTCGCCTGTGCGCTGCTGAACAGCCAGCCGATGGGATTCTACGCCCCGGCCCAACTGGTTCGGGATGCGCAGGAGAGTCCTCAGAAGGTCGAGGTGCGGGCGATCGATGTGAACCACAGCCTTTGGGACAATAGGCTGGAGCCGACGATGCGGGGAAAGGCGTTTCCCGCTCTGCGACTGGGTCTGCGTCAGATCGACGGGTTCAAGGAAAGTTGGGCGACGAAGCTGGTCGAAGCACGCGACATGGCCTTTACCGATGTCGAAGAGATGGCGCGGCGGACAGGATTGGAGGCGGCGGCGATGCGGAAACTGGCGGATGCGGACGCCTTTCGCTCTCTCGGTCTGGACCGACGCGAGGGGCTGTGGGCGGTGCGGCGATTGCCGGACGACGCGCCGCTGCCGTTGTTCCAAGCCGCGCGGGCCAGGGAGCTGGGCGTCGAGGCGGCGGCGAACCTGCCGCTGATGCCGCTGAAGGAGCATATCGCCACCGACTATCAGACGACGCGCCTGTCTCTGAAGGGGCATCCGATGCAGATCCTGCGGCCGGTGTTCGACGCCGAGCGGGTGCTGAGCGCCGAGGCGGTCGAGGCCAAGAAGCACGGGGCGCTGGTGAAGACGGCGGGGGTGGTGCTGGTGCGTCAGAGACCCGGCACGGGCAACGCCATCTTCGTGACCCTGGAGGACGAGACCGGGGTGGTGAACATCCTGCTGTGGGCGCGGCTGTTCGAGACTTTCCGGCGCGAGGTCATGGCCGCGCGGTTGATGGAGGTGGAGGGCACGGTCGAGAAGAGCGTCGAAGGCGTGCTGCACGTCATGGCGCGGCGGGTGATCGACCGGTCGGCCGAACTGGGGCGGCTGTCCGAGGACTATGACCTTGAGGTCGAGCTGTCGCGGGCGGATGCGGTGAAATATCCGCAAGGGCCGCGCAGCCCGACCGGCCGGCATCCGCGCGACGTCCGCATTCTGCCGGGGTCGCGCGACTTTCACTGACGGGCACTGACGCGCCTCAGCCGATGGCGGGCGCCGTCGCCGGGGTACGCTTTCGGGTCAGGAACAGGACCAGCAGCAGGCCCAGTCCGGAAGCGACCGCTCCGGCCAAGGAGACGGCTGGATAACCGAGGCCTCCGGCGATCACCGCCCCGCCTACGGCCGCGCCGATGGCGTTGCCGAGATTGAAGGCGCCGATGTTCATGGCCGAGGCCAGGTTGGGCGCATCGCCGGCGGCGGCCATGACCCGCACCTGGAGCGGCGGCACCAGGGCGAAGCTGGCGATCCCCCAGAGGAAGACGAGGATCGAGGTCGGGACCGCGAACGGCATGGCCACGGCGAAGGCGACCAGGATGGCGGACAGGGAGGCCAGGGTCACGATAAGGGTTCGGTCGACCGACCTGTCCGCGAACTTGCCGCCCAGCCAGTTGCCGAGCGTCAGGCCGAGCCCGTAGGTCACCAGCATGGCGGTGACGAAGCCGAGCGAGGCCTGGGTCTGCTCGCGCAGGATCGGGGCGATATAGGTGAAGACGGTGAACATGGCGCTGGAGCCGATCACGGTCAGGGCCAGGGCCGCCAGCACGGGACCGCGACCGAGGACGCGCAGTTCGGCGGCGATGTTCCCGCCTGTCGGGGCGGGCAGGTTGGGGAGGGTCAGGCGTAGCGCGGCCATGACCAGGATGCCGATCCCGGCGATGCCCCAGAAGCTGGCGCGCCATCCCAGGGCGTCTCCGGCCCAGGTCGCGAGGGGCACGCCGACGACATTGGCGATGGTCAGGCCCATGAACATGGCGGCGACCGCGCCCGCCTGGCGGTTCGGCGCCACCAGGCCGGCGGCTACGATCGAGCCGACGCCGAAGAAGGCGCCGTGGTTCAGCGAGGTGATGACCCGCGCGATCAGAAGCATCGTGTAGTCGTTCGAAATCGCAGACAGCAGATTGCCGATGGTGAAGATGGCGGCGAGACCGATCAGCAGGGTCCGGCGCGGCACGCGGCCGGTGGTCAGGGTCATCAGGGGCGCGCCCAGCATGACGCCCAGCGCATAGGCGCTGATCAACAG
>JBKBXN010000027.1:0-20910 GCA_046314055.1 Brevundimonas sp. | reverse complement strand
GGCGGCCAGGAAGACGAACTCGCCGTGGCTGTCGTTCTCGGGCACCGGATCGGCGCCCCGCGCATCGACGCAGCAAGGGACCTTGCCGTTGTCGAACACATAGGGAGCGTACCAGCGCAGATAGTCGGCCGAGTGCTCGGCCATGCCCAGCCGGTTCAGCCCCTCGGCCATCATGGCCCCGTCGCGGATCCAGGAGCGGTTGTAGCTGCGGGTGCCGGGCTGGAGGATCGGCCCCTGGCGCGACATCAGCATATGGGCCAGCGAGGATTTCAAAGCGTCCTCGATCCGCTGGGCGGCGGGCGGCAGGGTCAAGTCCACCCGGTCCAGCTTCTCGCGCCATTCGGCGGCCAGCGCCTGCTCGGCCTGATCCAGCGCCGCGACGCCCTGCCCGGCCTGCGGCTGGTGCGGATCGCCCGCCAGCGGCGACACGAAGCCGAAGGTGCGCGTCTCGCCGGGCTGAAGCGTCACCTCATACAGTAGCGCGCCGGCCGGCAGGTCCGTGGCGTCGGAGACCATGACCGGTTCGCCGGCGGGCCGTCGCGCCGTCGGCAAAATCAATGATTGAGGATCCGCCCCTGCGTCGAAGCTCGAGGCCGCCACGGCGTCCGGCGCGGTCAGGGGCTGGACCCGGACGTCGTCGTTCAGCGTCAGGCTCGCGCCGTTCCAGGCGATCCGCTCGACCGGCGCCACGCCACCGGGAATGGCCAGGAACTGCACCGGCCCGTTGACCTGGAACGGCCGCGCCGTCAGGGCCAAGGTCAGGCTGCGCGGCCGGTTGGAGGTGTTGGTCAAGTCATAGCGGCCCCACAGCCGCGCCTGGTCCGGCGCACCATCGGCGAAACTGGTGATCTTCAGCGTCCAGTCATCGGCGGTCCAAGTCACCGAAGGGATCGGCAGGTCGCCGTCCTTCAGCCCCTGTTCGACATTGACGTCGGCCCAGGTGATCAGCCGCCCGTTGTCGACGACGAAAGGTTCGATGCTGGGGCCGGCGCGGCGCAGTTCGATGGCGCCGTCCTCGCCGATCAGACCGCTCTCGCCGCCGCCGTCGACGCCGACCAGGGTCCAGTAGGGCTGTTCCCCAAAGAAGCCGCGCGGATAGAGGCCGCGCCGGTTCTCCTTGGCCACCGCCTCGACGAAGGCCGTGGCGTCCTCGCCGAAGGCCAGGGGTTCAACCTCGATCTCGTTCAGCGCATAGGTCGTCGCCTGCCCCGCGCCCAGCCGCTGGCCCGCGCCGGACGATCCGACGACGTCGGGCGCCGGAACGGGCTGCAACGGCTCAAGCCGCAGCCAGCGCGCCGTCGCCTCGGGCGTGCGCAGCCAGTCGACGCCGCCGTTTCCGCCCTGCACGGATGTCAGCTCGCGCCAGTCCCGTCCGTCGGTGGAGGCCGAAATCCGATAGTCCGCCGCAGCGCCCCGTTCGCCCCAGCGCAGGGTCAGGCCGCCGAACTCGCGCTCATAGCCCAGGTCCAGCGTCAGGGCCGACGGTTCGCCCAACGGCGGGGTCCAGGCGGTCTTCGGGTCCAGATCGACGGCGTTGGCGGCGGTCGTCTGCGTCCGGCCGTCGGCGGCGACCGGCTGGGGCGGCACGGCGGGATCGACCGGCAGGGCGCGCAGGCTCAGTTGGTCGATCTCGACCGCGCCCTTGCCGCCCTCGGCTGCGACGACGACGAACTCGACCCGCTCGGCGCGGCGCAGCACCGTCTCGGGACTGGGGCCCCAGGCCTTGGACACCTGGCGGCGCTTGATGACGAACTTCGTCCAGCCGTCGGGGAAGTCGTAACGCGCCGTCTGCTTCCACCAGACGTTCTCGGCCGAGGCGTCGGTCAGCTTGACCTCGAAGGTGTTGATCGGCCCGGCGCCGCGCACCCAGAAGCTGATCTCGTAATTGTCAGGCAGGTCGAACGGCAACGGACGGCTGAGCACCGCATAGCCCGCCTTGCCGTCAAAGTCGTAGTCGAGCCGGACCGCCCGGCCGTCATGCCCGGCGACGGCGGAGACGGCGGCGTGAACGTCGGTCGAGGCGCTGGCCTCCCACCGCGCAGCGTCGTCCATGCTGTCCAGCAAGCGCGCCTCCTGCGCGACGGCAGGCGCGGCGAAGGCGAGGGTCAGGACCGAGGCGGCGGCCAGCAGGAGGTTACGCATACGAACTCGCAGTTCTGGTCAGCCCTTCACGCTGCCCGCGAGCATGCCGCGGATGTAGTAGCGTTGCAGGGCGAGGAAGAGGATCAGCACGGGCGCGACTGTGACGACGGCGCCGGCCATCATCAGCTCGATGTCCTGCACGTGCTCTCGCGACAGGGCCGCCAGAGCCACCGGCAGGGTGTAGTTCGACTGGTCCGTCAGGATGATCAGCGGCCACAGGAAGTCGTTCCAGCTGCCCAGGAAGACGAACAGGCCCAGGGTGACGATGATCGGCTGCAGCGTCGGCAGAACAATGCGGCGGAAGATCTGCCCTTCGCTGGCGCCGTCGATGCGGGCGGCCTCCAGCATCTCGTCGGGAATGCTCAGCGCATATTGGCGCACCAGGAACAGGCCGAAGATCGAGGCCAGCCACGGCACCAGCGCCCCGGCATAGGTGTTCACCAGCCCCATCCCCTTCAGCATCAGGAACAGCGGCAGGGTGCCGATCTGGGCCGGCACCACCAGAGCGGCGACCAGAATTTGAAACAGCCGCTCGCGCCCGGCGAACTTCAGCTTGGCAAAGGCGTAGCCGGCCGGGACGGTGAAGCTGAGCGCCAGGATCGTCGCCAGGGTCGCCAGGGCGAAGCTGTTCCACAGATACCGGCCCATGCCCTGGTTCAGGAACAGGTCCTGATAGTGCTCCAGCGTCCAGCGCGACGGGACCAGCGGGGGTGGGAAGGTCGCCGCCTCGCCGGTCGGCATGAAGCTGACCGACGCCATCCAGACCAGAGGGAACAGAACGATGAGCGCGATGAGCGCAACGGCGAGGTTGAGGAGGATGGAGCGGATTTTCATTGGTACGCCCCCACCCGCTTGGCCACGGCCAGCTGCACCAGGGTGATAGCCAGGATGCACAGGAACAGGACGAAGGCGACCGCGCTGGCGGAGCCCAGGTTCCACCATTTGAAGCCTTCCTCGTACATGAAGTAGAGCACCGTCACCGTGCTCTGGGCCGGGCCGCCTTGGGTCATCACATAGGGTTCGGCGAACAGCTGGAAGAAGCTAGCGACCGAGATGATCGAGACCAGCAACATGGTCGGCGCGATGGCCGGCAGGGTGACATGGCGGAACTGTTTCCACGGCCCGGCGCCGTCGATGCGGGCGGCTTCGTACAGGTCGTCCGGCACGGTCTGCAGCACGGCCAGGAAGATCAGCATATTATAGCCGAAGATCTTCCAGACCACGAACATCAGGATGGCGGGGATGGAGGTCGAGGGCTGGCCCAGCCAGTCGACGGCCGGCAGGCCGATGCTCTCCAGCCCCCAGTTGATGACGCCGTAGCGGGTGTGCAGCAGATAGCGCCACACCACGGCGGTGGCGACCAGGGTGGTGACATAGGGGGCGAAGAACATGACCCGCCAGATCGGCCGCCACTTCACCACCCGCGCATTCAGGATCACCGCCGCCGCCAGGGAGGCCGCAATGGACAGGGGCACGCCCAGGACCGCGAAGGTCAGGGTGTTCTTCATCGCTCCCCAGAACAGCGGATTGGTCATCAGCCGCTCGTAGTTCTGCAGGCCGACGAAGCGCAGATTGTCGAGGTTCGCCAGGGCGTAGATGTCGAAGTCGGTCAGGCTGAGCAACAGGGCCGCGATCACCGGAAGGGCGAAGAACAGACCGATGGCGATCATCGCGGGGGCGACGAAACCCCAGGCCGCCCGTTCCCGCGCGCCGCGTCCGCGCGCCGGTTTCACTCGGGCCAATGTCGGATCGGCGACGGTCATACGGCCCTGCCCTGTTCCATCATCCAGCGGCGCTTCTCCAACAGGCGGTCAGCCCGGCGGTCGATCTCGGCGGCGGCGGTCTCGGGCGTATATTCGCCGCGCACCATCCGTTCGGCGACGATCTGCATCTCTGTCACGATCCGCTCCCACTCCGGCACCTTGGGCACAGCCTTGGCTCGCTCCAACTGGCCGCGGAAGGGCGCCAGCATCGGGTCGCGCTCGACCTGAGCGATGTCCCAGGCGCTCTGGCGCGCCGGCAGGTCGCCGACGATGGTGTTGAACCGGGCCTGGACGGCCGGCTCGGACAGATAGCGGACCAGGGCCCAGGCCGCCTCCTGATGCGGCGAGGACTTGAACACCGCAAGGCTGGAGCCGCCCGGCGCTGAGGCGCCGAGGCCGCTCGGTCCCGGCACCCCGGCCGTGGCCCAGTTCGGCTGGAATGACGCCGGCAGGCGCGAACGGAAGTCGCCGACGCTCCACGGGCCGGAGAAGTAGAAGCTGAAATAGCCGCGCGCGAACTCGGTCCAGACGTTCGAGATCTGCGCCGAGGACGCCAGGGGCGCCAACCCCTCGGCGAACAGGCTGCGATAGAAGGCCAGGGCCGCGATGAAGCCGGGGTTGGAGAAGTTGCCCCGCGTATTGCGGTCGCGCAGCAGCGGCTGTTCGGTCTGCAATCCGAAAGTGAGAAGTTGCTCGAACTCGTTCAGCGGCAACAGGATGGCGTAGTTGTCGCCCCCCGCCACGCGCTTGATCGCGTGCATGGCCCGCTTCCATTCGGCCCAGTCCTGCGGCGGCGCCCCGAAGCCCGCGCGCGCCAGCAGGTCCGTGCGGTAGAACAGCAGGCGCGTATCCACATACCAGGGGGTGGTCATGGCCTGGCCGGCGACCTCATTGGTCTCGAGCACCGCCTCAAATTGATCGGTCAGCAGGTCAGCGGCGGCGGCCGGGGTCGGCGACAGGGCGCCGATAGCGGTCAGTTCCGAAACCCAGGTGTTGCCGATCTGGCTGACGTCCGGCAGCGAGGCGCCGGCATAGGCGGTCAGCAGCTTCTCGTGCGCCGCCGTCCACGGCAGGGGCTGAACCGCGACCCGGACGCCGGGATTGCGGCGCTCGAACTCGGGCATCAACTGGCCGACCGTCCCGCCCTCGTTGCCCATAGCCCAGAAGCGCAGCACGGTCTCGCCCTCACGACGCGGCGTACAAGCCGCCGCCGCGCCGCCCGCCAGCAGCGCCAAGGCGCCCCGCCTGTGCGGGCCAGACCTCATGCGGTCAGCCAGCCGCCGGTGAATCCGGCCTTGTCCAGCGCCCGGCGGATATTCGGTTCGCCGCGCATGTAACGCCAGATAAAGTCGGAGCGGTGGTTCTCGGTCATGCAGACGATGGGCCCCTGGTCGATGCCCAGATAATCGTCGGCGACCCAGCCGATCCCGTCAACGATCTTGCCGTGCTGCAAGGGTCCGTCGCGCTGGGCCAGCGTCGGGTTGAAGCTGTCGAGGAAGCCCCACTCGGTATAGATCCCCGCGCCGAACCGGCTCTTCATCGCCTTGATGCAGGGGATGACGATCTCGGGCGCGAAGGCGATGGAGCTGGCCGCCGCCGTTGGCGCGATGGTGCCGTCGTCCCGGTCGCCGGGACCGCGCGCCGAATAGCTGAAGAACTCGCGCTCGACTCCGTTGATCGTCTGTTTGAAATCGCCCGGCCCGTCGCAGGCCGTCAGGCCCCAGGTCTCGGACGAATAGCCGGCCCACTGGCCCGGGTTGTCGTGGGCGTATTTCTGCTGGGCATAGACCGCGCGACGGCTGTTTTCGAAATAGTCCAGATGTTCGCCCAACTGGGCCGTCTGACCGCGCATCCAGGCGTCCTGGATGCCGCGGAAGTCGATGTACATATGGCTATACTGATGGCCGAAGATCGGCGCGAAATTCAGGTGCCAGCTGCCCCACTGATCGGTCCAGCTCTCGTCATAGCTGGCCGCCCATTCGTGCCAGACATTGACCGAAACCGGGTGGGTCGGGCTGCCGATGGCGAGCATGAGCAGCAACATACCCTCGTTATAGACATGCCAGTCCGAGCGGATGAAGCCGCTCTCGGGATGCCAGCCCATGGTGATCCGGTTGTCGCGAATGACGGCCCAGTCCCATTCGATCCGCTCGTACAGCGCCTGGACCCGGCTGCGGATCTCGACCTCGTCCGGGTGGTCGCCGTCGAAATAGCGGGCGGCGAACAACATGCCGGCGATCAGCAGAGCCGTATCGACGGTGGACAATTCGTTGGTCCGGTAGCGATGACCGGTCTCCATCTCCAGGAAATGGTAGAAGAAGCCCTTGTGGCCCGCCGTGCCGGACGCCTCGGGGCCCTGCGGCAGGCTGTGGAAATAGCGGACGGTGATCAGGGTGCGTTCGCGCGCCTCGTCCCGGCTCATCCAGCGGCGCTCGACGCCGATGGGCCAGCAGGTCAGGGCGAAGCCGACCGCTGCGATGGAGCAGAAGGACGGCGTGGGCCAGCGATCGGGAGTCAGACCGGTGCGCCGGTCCGTGACCTTTTCGAACCAGCGGAAGGTGCGTTCCTGAAGCTCGTTGATCTCGCGGTCCAGCCGCAGGGGCCGCCGCTGCGTGCCGTTGACCGCGCCGCTGCCCTGCTGAGCCGCCTCCGCCTGTTGCGCCGCCGCCGCCTGCCCCGAGACAGCGCCGCCGACCGCCAGGGCGGCGGCTCCAGCCGTGGTTCGCATCAGGAAGTTTCGGCGGTTCATGGGCACGCTCACTGGGTCTGTATCAAGAAGAAGGCCGCCTCCCGCGCAAGCGGAAGGCGGCCCAGGCTCAGGGGGAGTTAGAAGGAGTAGCGCAAACCAAGTTGGAAGCTGCGGGTCGGCAGATAGACTGCGGTGCCCGCGCCGTAGCGCGCGCTATTATAGCCGGTGTCGAACGAACTGTAGTTGGTGAAGTTGAAGATGTTGATCGCGTCGGCGATCATCTCAACCCGCTGTCCGCCGAAGATGTCGAAGCCCTTGGTCAGGCGAAGATCGATCTGACGATAGGCGAAGTTCAGCCCCGGAAGGAAGGCGCGCTTCTCTGGGTTCCCGGCGTTCCAGCAGATGTTGGGGCCGCCGGCGGGTGCGTCCGGGCAGTCGTTGATATTGTAGGGCAGACCCGAACCCAAAGTGACGATGCCTGACAGCAGGAAGTCAGCGGGCAGGCCCAGGGTGCCGGACGCCACGATGCGGTGACGCTCGTCCGTGGACGAACGGTATTCAGGCGAAAGCTCCGGCGTGTTGTAGTCGAAGTCGAACGCACCGTAGCCGTTGTCTCGGCTGCCGTTCTGGGTCGCATCCATATAGGTGTAGGCGAGGTTGAAGCCCCAGCGATCCTGGGCGTTATAAGGCTTGTCGGCGGTGAGGTAGATCGCCTTGTAGTCTCGCTCCTTGTCCGTGTTCTGGAAGAAGATCGTGTTGCGGAACTGGGAATAGCCGACAGACGTCGGGCTAGGGCCGCTGAAACGACCGCCTGTCTCTGTCAGGGCGTTGGCGATGTACCACGCGGACTCACCTTCAGTATGACCTGCGGCGAAGGTCAGAGCGGTCTGCCAGCGCCCAAACTTCTGACGAACCCCGATGTTGAATTGGTCGGTACGGGGCGGTTCGAAATCGTTCTTGACCAGGAAGACTTCGCCCGCGCCGGGGCTTGCGGCCAGCAGAGGATCCAAGCCTTCGGGGGTTAGATACGCCGGATCCCAGGCGATCGTATTCTGCCCGCCTGCAGGACCGCCGGTGTTCGAGAAGTAGATCGTCTTGTTGAACTGGAAGGGCTTGAATCGTTCGTCAAACGCGAAATTGAAGCCAATACGGTCGTAATAGCGGCCTGCCCCGCCAAAGATCACTGTCTGTTCGTCGCCAAACACGTCGTACGAGAAGCCGAAGCGAGGTTGGAACGCGCCCTTGAAGGCCTTGCGGTCTCCGTCCGACACGTAGTCCGACGGGTTGAAGTAGGATGGGAAGTCGTAGTTCGGCAGGTTCTGGATCGCCGCCAACATGTCCCGAATGGAGTCCGGCGTGCGGTAGTCGTTGTTGACGGCGTTGTCCTCGTAATCCCAGCGGATGCCGAGGTTGATTTCCAGCTTGTCCGTGATCTGCCAGTCGTCTTGGATGTACAGACCCAGCACATTGTTATCGACGTCGGCGGGCGGAACCGCGACGCCCAGGTTCACGGCTACGGGAATCGTCTGGCTGCCGTTGATTTCCGATCGGCCTTCAATGTCGTAGATAAAGGTCGGATTACGTCCGAAATCCTTTTGCACGAAGTAGTTCTGCATCGAATATTTTGCACCCATCTTAATGGTGTGCGTGCCCATCCACTCCAGATCTGGAATGGTTAGGTCGTTGCGGATCGTCGTGCTCTTCTGTTCCAGAAACTGTGCGTCGGCCCGGCCGCCGGCGGTAAATACCGTCGAGTCGCGGTTATTAACGTTGTACTGGAACCCAAGCGTGCTGGGGTCGTCGACATCGTCCGCGACATCATCGCGGAAGATGACATACTCACGACCATAATCCGAGCCGTTGATCACCGACTGTTCGTAGCTCGACTTAAGATAGTCGATCGAGAACTCGTTCAGGAAACGTTGGCCCTGGAACTGGTGACGCAGGTTGAAGGCCTGGGTCTCGCCATTGTTGCGGGCTGCGCGGCTGGGCGCGTTCTGGCCGCCGGCGCCCCGGATGTCCTCTTCCGTCTTATATTCGGTGCTGAGTTCGACGCGCTGCCGATCATCGACCTGCCAAGACAGCTTGCCGAAGAAGACGTCCTGTTCGTAAGGCGTCGAGACCGTGCCCAGTTCGTCGGCGAAGAAGTCGTTGTACTCAGTCCGGTTGAGGAAGGATTGAGACACGCGGTCTTCGTCCTTCCGTTCGTAGGCACCGAAGAAGTGAAGCCGATCCTGGATGATCGGACCGCCCAAGCTAGCGCCGTACTGCAGGCGGCGAACGGGAGCCTTTTCGGAGCCACGGCGCTCGGAAATCTGATCCTGAGCCACCCAGTCCGGATCTTGATAGAAGACGAAGGCGTCGCCGTGGAACTCGTTGGTGCCGGAACGGGTCACGGCCGTGATGATGGCCGAACCGGCCTGCTCGTACTCAGCCTTGAAGTTCTGGCTGATGACCCGGAATTCCTGCACCGCGCCTTGCGGGAACGGCGTGCCACGGCTGTCGTCCTGGCCGGCGACGCCGCCATCGTTGATCAGCGACTTGCGGTTCTGACCGTCGATGAAGACGTTGATGGCCTGGGCCGTCTGGCCGCCAGCCGAGATGGTCCGCTCAGTGTCGTCTTCGGTGACGCGCAGGCCCGGCGCCAGCGCCGCGAAGTTCAGGAAGTTGCGGCTGATCTGCGGCAGGTTGTTGATCTGCTGCTGGGTGACGTTGGTGGCGACTTCCGGCGTCCGCACTTCAAACACGCGACGGCCGACGACCACGATCTCGCCCAGTTCGGCGGCGCCCGACTCCGATGGTGCGGCGGTCGGTGCGGCCACGTCCAGGTTCAGCGTGCCGACCTGCCCAAGAGAAAGGGTGACGGTTTCCTCGGCGGTCTGACCGTCGCTGCTGGTCACCTGAACACGATAGGTGCCGGGACGTAGGCCTGAGAAGACATAACGACCGTCCGCACCGACACGAGCGCGGGTGACATAGCCGGTCGAAACCTCGGTCGCGGTGACGGAGCCGCCGGCCTCGGCGGTCGGTCCGTCATAGACGGCGCCGCGAAGGGTGGTGGTGGCGTTTTGAGCCGTCGCGGCCCCGGCGAAACCTGCCGTGATGGCGAAGGCGGATACAGCGGCAAGGGCCGCGCTACGCGTATTGAACTTGATCATCCTGAAGTCCCCTCCTGATGGGCCCGATTCACGACGGCGACGCCGCTGTATGATCGGGGTTTGACCCGGCGGTTGCGGCCGCCGCGGTGGATTGACGAACGACCAGAGCCGGTCGAACGATTTCACAAGCGGTGTCCGGATCGGCGTTAGCGCCGGCCTGGACCAGGCCGATGAGGCGTTCGACGCCCCGGCGACCCATTTCCGCGATATTCACTCTCAGCGTGGTCAGCGTCGGCCGGACCAGGGCCGCCAGCGGCACGTCGTCGAAGCCGATCACGGCCACGTCCTCGGGGCAGCGCACGCCCGCCTCCTGGAAGGCCAACATGGCGCCCAGGGCCATCATGTCATTGGCCGCGAACACCGCGTCCGGGCGCTGATCCAGCGCCATCAGCCGGGTGGCGGCGCGATGTCCCGCCGCCTGGGTGAAGTCGCCCTCGACAATGATCGGTTCCTGCCCGTCCAGTGCGCTGGCGTAGCCTTCAGCGCGGATGTCGGCTTCCAGGTTGCCGGCGGCGCCCCGAATATGGGCGATGCGGCGACGACCGGTGGCGACCAGGTGCCGGACCGCCGCCACGGCGCCGCCGTGGTTGTCCACCGCGATCGAAGGCCGACCGCCCTCGTCCAGGCCGCCGTTCATGACCAGAACCGGAGTCCGGCCCGCAACGTCGGCGGCCAGATTGGCGGCGCGCAGATGGGGCGAAAGCACGATCATCCCGTCGACCCGGCCCCGCATCGAGCGCAGCGCCGCCATCGTCTCTTCGGTGTCGCCGTGGGAGCTGGACACGATCAGGTGTTTGCCGTGGGCCCGCGCGGCCAGATCCATGCCGCGTATCAGTTCGGAGAAGAACTCGCCGTAAAGGTCCGGCAGGATGACGCCGATTGTGTCCGTCCGACTGGTGGACAGGCTGCGCGCGCCGACATGGGGGACGTAACGAAGATGCTCGACCGCATCGAGCACTCGACGACGCGTGGTCTCGGTGATGGCGTCGGAGCCGTTCAGCACCCGCGACACCGAGGCCACAGACACCTGCGCCCGTTCCGCCACGTCACGGATGGTCGCGGCCTTGGCGGCCGGCGCATGTCCGTTCACGGCTGATGGAGCGGAGATGTTCAACGGCGTCCTCTCTGAGCGTCATCGTGCCAGCCTTCTTATCGAAGGTCTGTCGATAAATAATGTAATCGGTTACATGACACAGGAGCAATGTAGGCCGCAAGCGGCGCATTGTCGCTTTGTGTCGATTTGTGGCCCGAAAACCGCTCGGGCTTTGTCGTCAGCAGAGTCCAATGTGTCGATGACGCGCGCTCAAAGACGAAACGGCCACCGGCCGATTCAGCGGTTGATAACTACTACATCTAGTGGCGCGCCCGCCCAGAACACCGTAATCTAGTCGGAAGCATTCGCGGAGACGCTGTCCATGCGCTTTCAATCCGGCTTCGTCGAACAGGCCCGACGCGTCTCTATGGAGACACGCACGGTGGAGCGCGCCGATGCGGTTCATGAGATTCTGGCGCCGGCCGCCTGGTCCGACGCGCGGATCGAGGCCTGGCTGGACTGGACCGAATCCCTCAGCCCCTCCCTGCTGCCGACCGGCGGCTGGCTGAACGGCGGGATCGACGCCTGGGCGGAACGACTGGCCGGCCGTGGTCTGGCCGAGGGCGTCTTTGCGGATCGCACCGAGGCCTATGTCTTCTCCGCCGAACTGGCGGCGACAATCCAGCTGGGCCTGGCCTCGCCGGCGGCGTCCACGGCTGCGGCCGAGATCGTCGATCTGGCCGACCCGGCCGCGTCCAAACGCCTGGCCGAGCACCGCGCCGACCGGATGACCGCGCGGCTGGCCCTCCAGTCGGCCGAGGCCCTGGCCGACGCCCTGTGCGCCGTCGCCGACGCCGTCGATCGGTGTGAAGGCCGTGAAGGCGACTGCGCCGACCCGTCGCGCAACCCGGCCCTGGGTCGGGCGGCCGCCACCGCGCGACGTCGCGGCGCGACCGACGCCGACATCCTGCGCGCCATCGACGGCGAAAGGCCCGCCCTGGCCCTGCGTCCCTTCCACGAAACCACGCCCCTGATCGCCCTGGCCGACCGCACCCGCACGGCCGCCGGCGCGCCAGAGACCCTGATGGCGGCCGAGGCGGCGCTGGACGGCGGCCTGATCCTGACCTTCGATCCGCGCGAGGCCGACGTCCTGGCCGAGGGCGGCGTCAGTCGCGCCATGCTCGACCTGTCCGCCGTCGCCGCCTTGGACGACGGGGCCTTCGACCGCCTGCCCGATCTGGTCCGCCTGTGGACCATGGCCCTGGATCTCCAGTCCGAGAACGCCTCCATCGTCCTGGGTCTCGAAGGTTTTTCGACTGCGCTCTCGCCAACCGGCGGGGATATGTCCATCCGGGCCGAGGCGGTCGCCGGTTTGACGGCCGCCGTCGCCGGCCAGATGTCCGCCGAACTGGCGCAACTTCGCGGCGCCTGCACCGAGTGGGACGGGCTGAAGAGCCAGGCGGCCGACGCAGACAGGCTGCGCCGCACGCGCCTGAAGGCTAACCCGGACCCGCTGGCAGCCGTCGCGGCCAGGACCATGGCCAAGCCAGGAACGCCGCGCCGTCATGCGGCGATTGGCCTGTTCGTCGACGATCCCGAGGCCCGGCTGCGCCTAGGCCTGGGCGCCCCGTCCGTCGTCGATGTGTTCCAGACGGCGGACGGCCTGATCGGCCGTAGGATGGCTCCCGCCTTGGCCGCAGCTCTGTCCTTGGCGGGCGGCGACGTCCAGGCCGCCGAGCGCCGGCTGTTCGGCCGCCGCACCCTGGTCGAGGCGCCCGGCGTCGATCACGCCACCCTGCGCGGCTTCGGCTTCACCGACATCGAACTGGCCGCCGTCGAACAGGCTCTGGCCGAGGCCGAGAGCTTCGACACCGTCTTCGCCGCTCCGGTGCTGGACCCGGGTTTCATCCGCGACGTCCTGGGGCTGGAAGACGGCGACGGCCCGCTGCTCAACCTGCTGGGCGTGCCGGAAGAAGCCGAGGCGGAGTCCGCGCGCTGGGTCTTCGGCCACGGCGACCTGAGCGACTGGGCCGAGGCGCCGCCCGCCGTCGCCACGCTCCTGACCGACCCCATGGGCGTCGAGGCGGCGCTGCGTCACGTCTTGGAACCGTTCAGCGACGCGGCTTACGCCCCGGTCGAAGTGCTGGACTGGCGCGCGACCGCCGCCCAGGCTGCGCGCCGGCTCAGCCTGGCCGCCGGCGACGGACGCCGCGCCGTCCGCCTGCGTCGCGCCGCGCCCCCCGCCGGTCCCTTGCTGACCCTGCCGAAGGCGGAGGCGACGCCGCGCTTCGAGACCCCCCGCCCCGCTCCTGTCCCCCCGCCGGAACGGGTCGTCGAACGCGTCGTCGAACGGGCCCGCGCCCGCCGCAAACTGCCCGACCGCCGCAAGGGCTATATCCAGAAGGCGGCTGTGGGCGGGCACAAGGTCTATATCCACACCGGCGAATACGACGACGGCGAACTGGGCGAGATCTTCATCGACATGCACAAGGAAGGCGCCGCCTTCCGCAGCCTGATGAACAATTTCGCCATCGCCATCTCGATCGGCCTGCAATACGGGGTGCCGCTGGACGAGTTCGTGGACGCCTTCGTCTTCACCCGCTTCGAGCCGGCGGGGCGGGTGACGGGCAATGACTCCATCCGCTCGGCCACCTCGATCCTGGACTATATCTTCCGCGAGCTGGGCGTCTCCTATCTGGACCGCCACGAACTGGCCAACGCCGGGCCGGACGAGCTGAACGCCGACGGCCTGGGCCACGGCAAGGCGGAGGGCGGGGAGGCCGTTCCCGCCGCTCGCTTCATCTCAAAGGGTTTCGCCCGCGGCTCCGCCCCTGACAATCTGGTGGTCCTGCCCTTCGGCAAGAAGGCGGAGCCCGAGCCGAAGACCGCCGCCAATGCCGAGGCCGTCGCCTGTCCGTCGTGCGGCGACTTCAGCCTGCAGAATCGCGGCGGCGTCTGGGTCTGCGACACCTGCGGCGACGCACGGGCGGTTCACGGCGGCGATCAGGGCTAAGTTAACGGCTGGGCTCTAGGCTGACGCCACGCGACGTTTTCGCTGGAGCCACCCCATGTCCCGCCTGACTGCCCTGTCCATCGCCGTCGCCGTGTTGGCGACCGCCGCAACCCCTGTTCTGGCGCAGAACGCCGGCCAGATCGCCAGCGTGAAACGCGGCGCCTCCTGCGCCGGCTGCAATCTGTTCCAGGGCGATTTTTCTGGTCTTGAGGCGCGCAGCCTGAACCTGACCGGTGCGCGCCTGCGCCAGGCGGACCTCAGCCTCAGCGTGATGAACCGCACCCGTTTCGCCAACGCCGACCTGCGCGACGTCGAAGCCTATGGCGGGGTCTTCTCCAGCTCCAACTTCTCGGGCGCCGACCTGACCAACGCCAGTTTCGTCGGGGCTTATCTGCAGAGCACGAACTTCTCGGGCGCGAAACTGATCGGAACCAACCTGTCCGGCGCGGACCTGTCGCGGGCGACTGGACTGACCCAAGGTCAACTTAACCGCGCCTGCGGCGACTCCTCGACGATTCTGTCCGGAAACCTACGTATTCCCGCCTGTTGATTGCCTTTCACCTTGCCTCGTTTTAACGAAATTACCTCGATTTAAGTAGGTATGCCCGGCGTTTCGGGGCATTCAGACTGCGTGAAACAGATCGCCCGCCCCACCCCCATCCGATTGAAAACCGCCCTGATCGCGGCGGCGGGTTTGATGCTCGCCACCCCCGCCTTCGCCGGGGTCGAGATGACCATCCAGGACCGCGACGTGGCCCGGTCGGTGTCCCTGGGCGGATCGTGCAACCGGTGCGAATTGTCCGGGCGCAACCTGACGGGCGCCACCTTCACCGGCGCCAGCTTCATGAACGCCACCCTGGTCGGCGCCAATCTGCGCGGCGCGGAAATGGTGGGCTCGAACTTCACCGGCAGCGACTTTAGCCGGGCCAATATGCAGGGCGTCGAGATCGTCGGCGCCAACTTCACCTCGGCCAACTTCACCGGCGCCGTCCTGACGGGGGCAGAGGCGCAGGGTTCGTCCTTCGTCCGCGCCAACCTGACGCGTGCCGATCTTTCGGGAGGAGAGCTGCACGGGGTGAACTTCAACGGCGCGACCCTGGCCGGCGCCGACTTCTCGGGCAGCGAACTGTTCGGGGCGACCCTGGCCAATGTTCACGCCGTCGGGGCCGACTTCAGCGACGCAGAGATCAACGCCTCCAACCTGTCCGGCGGCGACTTCTCGAACTCTTCCTTCCGCGACGCCAGCCTGGACGGCGCGCGCCTGACCGGCGGGACCTTCACCCGGGCCGATTTCAGCGACGCCTCGATGCGCCGCACCGACATCCGGGGCGCTGACCTGTCCGGGGCGCGTAACCTGACCCAGGACCAGATCAGCGAGGCTTGCGGCGACGGCTCTACCCGCCTGCCCGGCCGGCTGACGGCCCACGCCTGTCGGGGGACCATCCGGGTTATCCGCACCCCGCCGGCGCCGCCGGCTCCGCCCGCCGTGCGCCACATCGTCAACGCCGACAACTAAGACCGCTCCAACGCCGGCCCGCACAAAAAAGGGGACGCCTCGCGGCGTCCCCTTTGTCGTATTCAGCGATGTGCGGCCGTTACACCTTGATCGGCACGGCCGTGCGGATGTGGACGTCCTTTAGCTGGCGCTCTTCCGCCTCGGTCGGGGCGTTCATCAGCAGATCCTCGCCCTGCTGGTTCAGCGGGAAGGCGATGACCTCGCGGATGGCCGTCTCGCCCGCCAGCAGCATGACGATCCGGTCGATGCCGGGGGCCAGGCCGCCGTGCGGCGGCGCGCCGTAGCGGAAGGCGTTCAGCATGCCGCCGAACTGCTCCTCGACCACCGAGGCGTCGTAGCCGGCGATCTCGAAGGCCTTCAGCATGATCTCGGCCTTGTGGTTCCGGATCGCGCCCGAGCACAGCTCATAGCCGTTGCAGACGATGTCGTACTGGAAGGCGCGGATGGTCAGCGGATCCTGGGTCTCCAGGGCCTCCAGCCCGCCCTGCGGCATCGAGAAGGGGTTGTGGCTGAAGTCGACCTTCTTCTCTTCTTCCGACCATTCGAACATGGGGAAGTCGACGATCCAGCAGAATTTGAACTGGTTCTCGTCGACCAGCTTCAGCTCCGTACCCACGCGCGTTCGGGCCAGGCCGGCGAACTTGGCGAAGACCGACGGCAGGCCGGCGGTGAAGAAGGCGGCGTCGCCCTTGCCCAGACCCAGCGAGGCCATCAGAGCCTCGGTCGGCTCCTGACCCAGGTTCTTGGCGATGGGGCCGCCCCAGGCGCCCTGGTCGTCCGACCAGAAGATATAGCCCAGGCCCGGCTGGCCTTCGCCCTGGGCCCAGGAGTTCATGCGGTCGCAGAAGGCGCGCGATCCCCCGGTCGGCGCGGGGATGGCCCAGACGGCGTTCTTCTCGTCCGCGCCCAGGATCTTGGCGAACAGGCCGAAGCCGCCGTCGCGGAAGTGGTCGGACACCACCTGCATCTTGATCGGGTTGCGTAGGTCCGGCTTGTCCGAACCGTACCAGGCCATCGACTGGGCGTAGGTCAGGCGCTCGAAGCCCTTATGCTCGAACGTCTCGCCGAAGTCGTTGGTGAAGACATGGGCGCCGTCGATGGGCGACACCGGCTTGCCCTCGCCGAACTCCTCGAACACGCCGTGCATCAGCGGCTCGATGGCGGCGAAGACGTCTTCCTGGGTCACGAAGCTCATCTCGACGTCGAGCTGGTAAAATTCCAGCGAACGGTCGGCGCGCAGGTCTTCGTCGCGGAAGCAGGGCGCGATCTGGAAATAGCGGTCGAAGCCCGAGACCATCAGCAGCTGCTTGAACTGCTGCGGCGCTTGCGGAAGCGCGTAGAACTTGCCGGGGTGCAGACGCGACGGCACCAGGAAGTCGCGCGCGCCTTCCGGCGACGAGGCCGTCAGGATCGGGGTTTGGTACTCCAGGAAGCCCTGGGCGACCATGCGCTGGCGGATCGAGGAGATGACCCTGGAGCGCAGCACGATGTTCTTGTGCAGCCGCTCGCGACGCAGATCCAGGAAGCGGTTGGCGAGGCGGATGTCCTCGGGATACTCTTGGTCGCCGAAGACCGGCATCGGCAGTTCGGCGGCTTCCGACAGAACCTCGACGCCCTGGACGCGGACTTCGACCTCGCCGGTCGGCAGGTTGGGGTTCACCACGGATGCGTCGCGGGCGACGACTTCGCCGTCGATCTTGATCACGCTCTCGGCCCGCAGCCGTTCTACGGCGGCGAAGCCCGGCGTCTCCGGGTGCAGGACCAGCTGCGTCAGGCCGTAATGGTCGCGCAGATCGATGAACAGCAGGCCGCCGTGATCGCGCTTGCGGTGCACCCAGCCGGACAGGCGGACGGTGGAACCGGCGTCGGAGGCGCGCAGGGCGCCGCAGGTATGGGAGCGGTAGGCGTGCATGAACAGACCGTCTGGAAATCTGGCGGTGGAATCTGACGCCTCAGGCGCCTGAAATCGAAGCGGCGTAGGGCGCATCATCGCCCCGGAAAGTCAAGGTTTCAGCCGTTGCAAAGCCCTCCTCCACGCGCGATAGCGGTCCAGTCATCCGTTCGAGGCCGCGCCATGTTCATCGTCACCATCACCTACACCCAGCCGATCGAGGCCATCGAGGCCAAGACGGTCGAGCATCGCGAATGGCTGGACATCCATGTCGCCAGCGGCCTGATCATCGCTGCTGGCCCTATGGTTCCGCGCACCGGCGGCATTCTGGTCGTACGCAGCGGCGGAACGAAGGAAGAGCTGGAAACCCTGCTGAAGGACGATCCCTTCCAGGTTCACGGGCTGGCCGACTACAAGGTCACCGAGTTCAAGGCGGGCAAGCTGAACCCCGCCTTGGTCGAATTCGCCTAAAACCGTCCACAGGGCGGACCTTCCCTCCCCGCTACCAACAGGTCCGGCGTGACGCGGTTCGTCCGAGCCTCTGCTATGACAGACCCATGTCCGCGCAGAGCGCCCTGATCCGACCGAACGCCGAACAGCTGCGCCTGCCGCTGGAACGCCCGCTCGTGGGCGAAGCCCTGGTCGCGTCAGACAGCAACGCCGAGGCCGTGCGCGTCCTGTCCCGCTGGCCCGACGGCGCCGGCCCGGTTCTGGCCCTTTACGGTCCTGCGGGCTCGGGCAAGAGCCGGATCGCGGCCGACTGGGCCGAACGGGTCGGCGCCGTGCCGCTGAACGGCGTCGAAGCCGCCCTGGTCAATCCGATGGAGTTGGAGGGTCGTCCCATCCTGCTGGACTGCGCGCGCGACGCCGACGACGAGAGCCTGTTTCATCTGATCAACCTGGCCCAGGCGGGCGGCGGCGCCCTGCTGCTGGTGGATCGTGCGCCGCCCAGGACCTGGTCGGCGGATCTGCCCGACCTACGCTCGCGCCTCGACGCCGTGCGCACCGTCGCGATCACGGCGCCCGACGACGTGGTTCTGTCCGCCATACTGCGCGCTCGTTTCGCCGAGCGCAGCATCACGCCGTCCGATGACGTGATCGATTATCTGGTGCGCCGCCTGGACCGGTCGGCCGACACGGCTGCGGCTGTGGTCGCCCGCCTGGACGCCCTGCACCGGCCCGTGACACGCGTCCTCGCCCGTCAGGCGTTGGATCAGATGGAAGCGGAACTGCAAGTCGAGACCGACTGACGTCGCCTCGACTTCTCAGGCGCCCGGCCGGACGCCCCGTCCCCGACGACGTTTCCACCGCCGATAAATGCGTTTCGGCGTCGGCTGCCCTAACATGTCCCAGCCGATCACAAGGGCCGCCGCGCCAACGACCAAGATTACGACCATCAACGCCACCAGAAACCTCCACGTCGATTAACTACGACAGAGGCTAGATCACACCTTCGCAGTTGCGAAAAGGGCCTCATGAAAATGTCAGAGGCCGCTTGCGGCCGTCACAGTGGCGCGCGAGAACCGGATCATGACCGACGCCGCTATCCACGACGCCACACGGGGTGAAGAAGTCCCCGCCTCCCGCGCCCCTCAGTTGGCGCTGAATGAGGAGCTGATGGCCTCGCCCACCCGGTTCTTCAATCGAGAGATTTCCTGGCTGGCTTTCAACGAGCGTGTGCTGGAAGAAGCGGCCAATCCGAACCATCCCCTGCTCGAGCGGCTGCGGTTCGTTTCGATCTCGGCCAATAACCTCGATGAGTTCTTTATGACCCGCGTGGCGGGGCTCAAAGGCCAATTGCGCGAACGTGTCCGGGTCCTGTCGGCCGACGGTTTGACCCCCGCCGAGCAGCTTGAGCGGATCAATATTTCGGCCGGCGAACTGATGGCCGAGCAACAGGTGCGCTGGCGCCAGTTGAAGAAGGAACTGGTCACAGCGGGCATCGAAGTGGTCGACCGCAACCGTCTGACCAAGACCGAAAAGGACCGGCTGGAGCCCGAGTTCCTCAACCAGCTGTTCGCCGTCCTGACCCCCCTGGCCATCGACCCGGCACACCCCTTCCCCTTCCTACCCAATCTGGGTTTCTCCCTGGCTCTGAAGCTGAAACGCAAGGGCGAGGCCAAGACCTTCTACGCCCTGGTGCCGGTGCCGACTCAGGTACGGCGCTTCTGGGAGCTGCCGACCGATGGCCGCTCGGCGCCGGGTCGCAAGCGGTTCATCACGCTTGAAAACGTGCTGCTGCTGTTCATCGACCACCTGTTCCCCGGCTGCGAGGTTCTGGAAAAGGGCCTGCTGCGCTTGATCCGTGACAGCGACATCGAGATCGAGGAAGAGGCCGAGGACCTGGTGCTGGAGTTCGAGGAGGCGCTGAAACAGCGGCGCCTGGGTTCCGTCGTGCGCGTCAAGATCGAGGCCTCGATGCCCGCGGACCTGCGCGAATTCATCGTCGGCGAGCTGGAGGCCGCACCGCAGGATGTGGTGCTGGTCGACGGCATGCTGGGCCTGGCCCAGCTTTCGGATCTCATCCCGGGCGGCCATCCGGACCTGAAGTTCAAGGGCTATGAGCCGCGCTATCCCGAGCGGGTCCGCGACAACGGCGGCGACGTCTTCGCCGCCATCCGCGAAAAGGATCTGCTGATCCATCACCCGTTCGAGAGCTTCGACGTGGTGGTGCAGTTCCTGCGTCAGGCGGCGCGGGATCCGAACGTCATCGCCATCAAACAGACCCTGTATCGCACCTCCAAGGACAGTCCCATCGTCGCCGCCCTGATCGAGGCGGCCGAGAACGGCAAGAACGTCACCGCCCTGGTCGAGCTGAAGGCCCGGTTCGACGAGGAGGCCAACCTGCGCTGGGCCCGCGCCATGGAACGGGCCGGCGTCCACGTCGTCTTCGGCTTCGTCGAATACAAGACCCACGCCAAGCTGAGCGTCGTCGTGCGCCGCGAAGGCGAGGCCCTACGCACCTACTGCCACTTCGGCACCGGCAACTATCACCCGGTGACGGCCAAGATTTACACCGACCTGTCGCTGTTCTCGTGCGACCCCGTCCTGGGCCGCGACGCCAGCCGGGTGTTCAACTACATCACCGGCTACGCCACGCCGGACGAGCTTGAAGCCCTGGTGGTCTCGCCGCTGAACATGAAGTCCACCCTGATTGAACTGATCGGCAAGGAGATGTCGGCCGCCGCCATGGGCAAGCCGGCCGCCATTTGGGTCAAACTGAACTCGCTAGTGGACCCCCAAATCATCGACGCCCTGTACCGCGCCAGCCAATGGGGCGTCCGCATCGACCTGGTGGTGCGCGGCATCTGCTGCTTGCGGCCGGGCGTGCCGGGCCTGTCGGAGAACATCCGGGTCAAGTCGATCGTCGGTCGCTTCCTGGAGCACAGCCGCATCGTCTGTTTCGCCAACGGCAGGGACCTGCCGCACGACAAGGCCAAGCTCTTCATCTCCTCTGCCGACTGGATGACGCGCAACCTGGACCGCCGGGTTGAGTTGATGACTCCGATCCGCAACGCCACCGTCCACGACCAGGTGCTGGATCAGATCATGGTCGCCAATCTGAAGGACGACGCACAAAGCTGGGTGCTGGACGCCGAAGGGCGCTATACCCGCCTCATCCCCGCCGATCCGGAGCGGCCGTTCTCGGCCCACAAATATTTCATGACCAATCCCAGCCTGTCGGGCCGTGGACGCAAGGTGAAG
>JBKBXN010000026.1:0-21049 GCA_046314055.1 Brevundimonas sp. | reverse complement strand
CCAGGAACTGGTCGACGCCCTGCGCCAGCCCTACACCGTGGCCGTGGACGAAACGGCCCTTACCACGCTTGGGGTCAAGCTGGGCGACAAGGCTCTGTACAACGGCCAGACGGTCACCGTGGTGGGGGTTACGCGCGGCTATCCCAACATGATGCAGCCCGGCGTCGTGATGTCGCGCGACACCCTGCGGATGCTGGGGCAGGCGTCCACCGGTCCGCGCGTCGGCCCGCTGATGGTCAAGCTGCGCGACCCGGCGCGCGCGCCGATTGTCGTCGCCCAGCTGAACGAGATGGGCGCCGGACAGTGGAAGGCCTGGACCAAACAGCAGCTGGCCGAAGCCAACGCCGGCGCCATGTTCGAGGAAGGCATTCTGGTCATCATCATCGGCGGCTGCGTCGTGCTGGGGATCATCATCGGCGTGGCCATCACCTGGCAGACGCTGCGCGGGGCCATCATGGCCAATATCAAGGAGTTCGCCTCGCTGCGGGCCCTGGGCGTGGGCATGGGGTCGCTGCGGCGGATCGTGGTCGAGCTCAGCTTCTGGGTCGGGGTGGTGGGGGTGTTCGCCGCCATCTTCCTGACCTGGCTGGTGTCCTTGCTGGCCATGGCGGGGGCGGTGATCATCGCCCTGCCGTTCAGCCTGCTGCTGGTCGTCGGGATCGGCCTGATCCTGATCTCCATGGTGTCCGGCCTGCTGTCGCTGGGCATCCTCAAGAACAGCCAACCGGCGGACCTGCTGCGATGAACGACATGGCATTCGGTCACACCAAGGTTCACGGCAAGCATGGCGATTACGCCATCGAGGCCAAGGGTCTGGTCAAGCGGTTCAAGTCGGGCAAGTCCTGGGTCGAGGTGCTGAAGGGGGTCGATTTCGACGCCAAACACGGCGATCTGACCATGGTCATGGGACCCTCGGGTTCGGGCAAGTCGACCCTGATCGCCGCCCTGTCCGGCCTGCTGCGCCCCGAAGAGGGACGGGTGGACGTGCTTGATGTCGACGACCTGTGGAAATTCTCGTCGGGGCGGATCGACAAGTTCCGGCTGGATAATTGCGGCTTCATCTTCCAGGGCTTCAACCTGTTCCCGGCGTTGACGGCGTTGCAGCAGGTCGAGACCGTGCTGAAGTTCCAGGGGCTGAGCTCGGGTCAGGCGAAGAAGCGCGCCACGACGGCGCTGGAAGAGGTCGGCCTGGGCCATCGTCTGCACCAGCGGCCGGCGGCCCTGTCCGGGGGCGAGAAGCAGCGGGTCGCCATCGCCCGCGCCCTGGCCAAGGATCCGAAGATCCTGTTCGCCGACGAACCAACCTCGGCCCTGGACGGCGAGAACGGCCAGGTGGTGATCAAGCTGCTGCGCCGCGCCGCCACCGAACACGGCGCCGCCGTGATCTGCGTGACCCATGACCCGCGCCTGGAGGCCTGGGCCGACCGGGTCATCCATATCGAAGACGGCAAGATCCTGGACGATCAGCGCCGCATACCCGATCCGAACGCCATCCTGGCGTCCCACTGAACAACGACGAAATCCCTTAGGACGATACGCCCATGCCCGGCTTTCTGAAGAAAAAACGCACCTGGCTCGGCCTGCTGCTGATCATCGTGCTGGTGGTCGGCTTCATGCTGTTCCAGTCTTCCGCCAAGACCAAGAAGGCGGAACAGGAGAAGGCGGCCGCGACCAAGGTCGAAAGCCCCTATGCGGCCATCGCCAACGGCAAGGTCGATGTCGAGGGCGGCATCATCCAGATCGCGGCCCGTCGCGGCGGCATCGTCCGCGAAGTCCTGGTGCAGGAGGGCGACACCGTCGTCGCCGGCCAGATCCTGGCGCGTCAGGAAGACGATGAGCCGCGGTTGGCGGTGCAGAGCGCCCAGGCCGCCGTGGCCCAGGCCGAAAGCCAGCTGGCCCAGATCCGCGTCGATATCCGCACCGCCCAGCGCGAACGCGACCGTCTGCAACGACTGGTCGCCACCAACTTCGTCGCCGCCCAACGCATCGACCAGGCCGAAGATCAGATCGCCGTCGCCCAGGCCCGCCTCGGGTCGCAGACGGCGGCGGTGCAGACCGCCCGCGCCCAGCTGGATCAGGCTCGCTATAATCAAGAGCTGACCATCATTCGCGCGCCCAGCAACGGTCGGATCGTGCGCCGTTACGCCAACCCCGGCGCAGGCGCCTCGACCCTCAACGTCTCCAACATGTTCGATCTTGAGCCGGATGCGCCGCGCATCGTCCGCGCCGAGGTGGTGGAAAGCGACCTGCCCAACCTGCGCGACGGCCAGGCGGTAGAGATCACGCCCGAGGGCGACACGACCAAGGTGTATATCGGCGCGGTGATGCGTCGGGCGGCGGTGTTCGGCGCCCGCAAGCTGGCCTCGGACGATCCCTCGCAGCGCACCGACGAACGGGTGGTCGAGGTCGTGGCCTCGGCCGGCGACGCGCCGCTGCTGATCGGGCAGCGGGTTCTGGTCAAGTTCATGAAGCCGGGCGAGACCGCCGGGGCCAAGCGCGCGGTCGCGGCCGGCGTCGGCCCGAACCAGGCCATGCGCGCCCAGTAAGGAAGCGGATTAGCGGCCGGTGAAATCGCCCGGCCGCTTTTCCAGCACGGCGGCGACGCCTTCCAGATGGTCGTCGGTCATGTGGGCCAGAGCCTGCATGGCGGCGGACAGTTCCAGGATTTGTTCGAACGTCTGGTCGCGACCCTGACGCATCAGGGTCTTGGCCATGCGCAGGGCCTGGGGCGGCTGGGCCGCGATCTGGCCGGCCGTAATCAGGGCTTCGTCCATCAGTTGGTCGTGTGGCACGACCCGATTGACCAGGCCCCAGCGCTCGGCCGTCTCGGCGTCGATGCTGCGGCCGGTGAACAGCATTTCGGCGGCGCGGGCGTAGCCGACGTCGCGCGGCAGGCGCCAGGCCCCGCCGTCGCCGGGGATGATGCCCAGCTTCAGGAAGGGCACGCCGAAGCTGGCCCGGTCCGACGCGATGCGGATATCGGCCGTGGCGGCGATGCCGCAGCCCAGGCCCATGGCCGGACCGTTGACGGCCGAGACCAGCGGGATCTCCAGGTCATAGAGGCTGCGGACGATCCGGTGGACGACGCGGCGATAGCGGGCGCGGATATCCGCGCCCGAGCCCTCGAACAGATCGCGCCGGTCGCGCATGGCGGTCAGATCTCCGCCGGCCGAGAAGGCGCGCCCGGCGCCGGTCAGGACTACGCATTTGACCGTCATGTCCGCATTGGCGCGGGCGCAGGCCTCGGCGAATTCGTCGCCGTCGGTCAGGTCGGGCAGGGCGTTCAGCCGCGCCTCGCGGTCCAGGGTCCAGATCAGGATCGCGCCCTGTCTCGTCTCGGCGATCAGGCCCATCGGTCGTCTCCTCGGTTCATCCCGTCATCGGACGCCGACGCCGCGTCACGCAAGTCCGGAATTGCAAAAGCCCCGGCGTGGACCGGGGCTGCTGCACGTCAGGCTTTCGAGGCCGTCAGCGTTTCTTGGGCGTATAGGGTACGAAGTTGGACGGGTGGCTGACCACACGTCCCGAGTTCGACGGCATATGCCGACTGTTGACCAGCATCCCGCCCCATAGAGCAAAGGACATCATGGCGTGTTGGAGGTTACGCTCCTTATCGTTCATCTTGGCGTCTCCTTTCCCAGAACGATGAAAAGAGACGCGTCGTACCTTTGGGAATCTCACCCTCAGTCGTTTCGCGTCAGAGGCTAAGATAGCCAGTTTTGAGCTAATTGCAAATTTTTCGATCAGGAAGCGGAGTATATTTCTTGATGGTGTCACATTGAACGAAGCTCCCCCGCCTGGACCGCAACGACCAGGGCCGCCCAAGGCGATCGCCACCCCCTGCGTCATGGTGTGCGCGGTGGATGGAGCCAGCGGCCTGTGTCTGGGGTGTTTCCGCAGCTTGAGCGAGATCGCCGGCTGGCGGGCGTTGAGCGATGCGGAACGGGCGGCGGTGATGGCCGAGCTGCCTTCCCGACGCGACCGCATCGACCCGGCCAAGCTGGGCTAGGGCGGGCCGGGCCTTAAGGTTTTGTCAGCCAAGTCGTTTCACGCCATTCCAACCCCCGGTGGGTATGCAGGGGGCATGATCCGTATCGACCTTCAGTCCGTCGCCGTGTTGAGCGTCGCCCTTGTGGCCTCGTTCGCGACCGCCCTGACGATCCGTCATCTGGACGGGGGCGAGGCCGCCATGGCCGCTTCGACGGGGGCGGCTTCGACCGAGATCGCCGCGGCGCCGGCCTCCGGGACCGCGACGCAGGTGGTGAAGGGGCCGGACGGTCATTACTGGGCCCAGGCCAAGATCGACGGGCGGGCGGTTCAGGTTCTGGTCGACACCGGCGCAAGCGTGGTGGCCCTGACCCGTGCCGACGCGCGCCGACTGGGCGTCGATCCGGCGCCGGACGCCTTTACGGGCAAGGTTCAGACGGCGTCCGGCGTGGTTCGCGCTGCGCCGGTCGAGCTGAAGTCGATCTCGGTCGCCGGGGTTCGGGTCGATAATGTCGAGGCCCTCGTGGTCGAGGAAGGCCTGGCCTATTCGCTGCTGGGCATGAGCTATCTGGGCCGTCTGTCCGCCTTTGAGGCGACGCCGACCGGGCTGACGCTGCGACCCTGAAACGGGTTTAGAGGTCCCGCATCTGGCGGCGGGCTTCGTGGAAATACTGCCAGCCGGTCCACAGGGTGATGACGGCGGCGAACCAGATCAGGAAGACGGCGAAGGACTCGAACGCCGGCTGCCAGGCCAACGGCGAACCGTCGAGGTTCTGAAGTCCGAAGGCGCTCCACAACAGAGTCAGCTGAAGCGCGGCCAGGGCCACCATCTGGACCGTAGTTTTCCATTTGGCGGCCAGGGTGACGGGCAGTTCGATACGCCCGGCCATGGTCTCGCGCAGGGCCGAGACCGCGAACTCGCGGAACAGGATCAGGCCGCAGGGCAGGGCGATGCCCGGCAGGGAGCCCGACGCCAGCACGCCCAGGATGGCCCCGGTGATCAGCACCTTGTCCGCGATCGGGTCCAGGATGGCGCCCCAGCGGGTGGTCGAGTTCCAGCGCCGGGCCAGGAAGCCGTCGACCCAGTCGGTCGAGGCGGCGATGACGAAGATCCAGAAGGCCCAGACCCCGAACTTCAACTGAACCTCAGGCGACAGCCAGGCGTCCAAAGCCCCAGGCGCGGCGCCGGCCATCATGGCGAACATCACCACGCCGGCGAACAGGCGGATGCCGGTCAGGATGTTCGGAATGGGATTGGCGCGGTGGGCGGTGGTCATCGTCATGTCCGTTGCAACGCGCCGGGTGTGGCATGGTTCGGCGATCACGCCAACGGTTCGAACCTCGACTTGTTGGTCAGGGCGCGCAGGACGCCGTCGGCGATGCCGAAATGAAGGCCGGTCAGTGTCAGTTCACCGGCCGCCTCGCGCTCCGCGATCCAGGGGAAGGTGCGAAGATTTTCGATCGACAGGCGGACGACGGCCTCTTCGGCGGCGCCTTCGACCTGGTCCTCGGAGACTTCCTCAGCGACGCGGCGGACGACTGGCGAGCCTTGGGCGACCCAGGGGGCGACGAAGTCGGCGCAAATATCGGGCGCGCCGTTCAGCATGGCGTTGACCCCGCCGCAGTGGGCGTGGCCCATGACGACGATGCGCTTGACGTTCAGAACCTTGACCCCGAACTCCAGCGCCGCCGAAACCCCGTGCAGCAGGCCATCGGGCTCATAGGGCGGCACCAGATTGGCGACGTTGCGCACCACGAACAGCTGGCCGGGCGCCGCGTCGAAGATCAGGGCGGGGTCGGCGCGACTGTCGGAACAGGCCACGATCAGGGTGTGCGGCTTCTGGCCCTGGGCCAGGGCTTCATACTCGGCGCGGGCGGCGGGCCAATGCTCGGTGCGGAACCTGCGATAGCCGGCGGTCAGTTCGTCTTCGGAAGCAGTCATGAGCGCGTTCTTAGCCTCAGCTTAAGCTTTGCGGAAGAAGGCGTGGATGCGTTCGGCCAAGGGCTGGTTGATGCCGTCCACCTTGACCAGGTCCGATACCGAGGCCCGGCCGACGCCCTTGGCGGAGCCGAAGGCGTGGAGCAGGGCCTTCTTGCGACCGGGGCCGACACCTTCGATCTCGTCGAGCGGGTTCTTCTTGATATCCATCGAGCGGCGCTTGGCGTGGGCGCCGTTGGCGAAACGGTGGGCCTCGTCGCGCAGCCGTTGGAGGTAATAGAGGGCAGGCGACTTCAGCGGCAGCATGAAGGGCGGCTTGCCGGGCATGAAGAACTTTTCCATGCCAGCATCGCGGTCCGGCCCCTTGGCGACGCCGACCACGGCGATGTCGTCCAGGCCCAGGTCGGCCAGGACGGCCAGCACCTCGGCCAACTGCCCCGCCCCGCCGTCGATCAGCAGCAGGTCGGGGCGGACGGCGTCCTCGCCCTCTTCCTCGTCCTTGACCAGGCGCGCGAAGCGGCGGCGCATCACCTCGCGCATCATGCCGTAGTCGTCGCCGGGCGTCAGATCCTCGCCCCGGATGTTGAACTTGCGATACTGCGACTTCTGGAAGCCGTCGGGGCCCGCCACGACCATGCCGCCGACCGCGTTCGTGCCCTGAATGTGAGCATTGTCGTAGATCTCGATCCGCTCGGGCCGGGTCTCCAGGCCAAAGGCCTCGCAGACCTCGTCCAGGATTTTCCCTTGGGCAGAGCTTTCGGCCAGGCGGCGGCCCAGGGCCTCGCGGGCGTTGGTCAGGGCGTGGTCAACCAGGGCCAGCTTCTCGCCGCGCATGGGGCGGGCGATCTCGATCTTGCGGTCGGCCTTCATCGAAAAGGCCTCTTCCAGCAGTTCCAGCTCGTGCGGGCGGACGTTGGACAGGATCAGGCGCGGGATCGGCTTGTCCTCGTAGAACTGACCCAGGAAGGCGGCCAGGATCTCGGGATCGGTATCGGTCTTGTCCACGCGCGGGAAATAGGCGCGGCCGCCCCAATTCTGGCCGGCGCGATAGAAGAAGACCTGGACGCAGGCCTGGCCGCCGTCGGAGTGCAGGGCGAAGACGTCGCCTTCGGCCACGCTGTCGGCGCTGACGGAGTTCTCCATCGAGATGGCGGACAGGGCGCGGATGCGGTCGCGCACGCGGGCGGCCTGTTCGAAATCCATCTCGTCGGAGGCGGCCTGCATCTCCTGCGACAGGCGGCCGATGACGGCGCGCGACTTGCCGCGCAGGAACTGCTCGGCCTCGGTGACCAACTCGCCATAGTCCTCGAGCGAGATCAGGCCGGTGCAGGGGGCCGAGCAGCGCTTGATCTGGTGCAACATACAGGGGCGGGTGCGGGTCTCGTAGACGCTGTCCGAACAGGACCGCAGCAGGAAGGCCTTCTGCAGGGTGTTCAGGGTCCGGTTCACCGCCCAGGTCGAGGCGAAGGGGCCGAAATAGTGGCCGGGGATGGTGTGGGCGCCGCGATGCTTCTTCACCTGCGGGGCGCGGTGGTCGCTGCGGATCATCAGTTCGGCGAAGGACTTGTCGTCGCGCAGCAGGACGTTGAAGCGCGGCTTCAGCTTCTTGATGAAGTTGGATTCCAGCAGCAGGGCCTCGGTCTCGGACGCCGTGACGACCAGCTCCATCGACCGGGTCTGGGCCACCATCAGGCCGATGCGCTGGGTGTGGAACCGGCCCTGGGCGTACTGGACGATGCGCTTCTTCAGCGACTTGGCCTTGCCGACGTAGAGGCATGAGCCGTCCTCGCCGTACATGCGATAGACGCCCGGCTTGTCGGGCGCCCGACGCGCCTCGTCGGCGATCAAGGCGGCGGCCGTCAGGTTCGAATCGAGCGTCTCCTCGGTCATCCGGGTGGATATAGGCTCACGACCGCCGAACCAGAAGCACGCCCGCCAGAACCAGGCCCACGCCGGCGATGCGGCCCAGGTTCAGCGGCTGGCGCGGCACGCCCAGGGCGCCGAAATGGTCCAGCACCAGGCTGAGCAGCAGCTGGCCGCCGACCATCAGGGTGATGGTCATGGCCACGCCCAGGCGCGGCACGCCCCAGGCGGCGGCAACCACGAAACAGGCGCCGTAGACCCCGCCCAGCCAGGCGTACCAGGGCAGGGCCCGGGCGGCGGCGAAATCGGGGCGGGTATGCATCAGGGCGGCGACGATCCCCAGCACGGTCGTGCCGACGGCAAAGGAGATGAAGGCCGCATTGACCGGCGAGGCGACGGCCGTGGCCAGTTTGGCGTTGGTCGGCGCCTGGAGGGCGGTGGCGCCCCCGGCTAGGACGACGATGAGGATGGCGATCAGGGACGGGTTCATCCGCCTTGGCTAGCACGGCCCTTGCCGTTTGCTAGCCCGAGATGAAGCGGGCGGCGCGTTCGCCCTCGGGATCGCCGGCGGCGCCGAAGCCGCGGTTGATGGTCATATGGCTGTCGTCGGGGGCGGGGATGACGTCGGCCCGGCCCCCGACGCGGGTTAGGGCGTCGGCCAAGCCTCGGCTCTGGACGGCCGAGTCCTGACGCCGCGCGACGTGGAAGATCAGGAAGGGCGGATAGGCCACGCCGGAGCGGACGCGCAGGGTGGGCGAAAGGGCGGCGGCCTGGTCGCCGAAAGCCTGGTCATAGGTCTGGCCCAACCACTGGTCGATCCGGCCGTCCCCGCGTGGCGCTGTCGCGTCATAGCCGGCCCCGTCCAGCAGGATGACCCCCGCCAGATCCGATGGCTTCAGCCCGACCGCGCCCAGATAGTCGGGGTCGATTCCGACCAGGGCGGCCAGATGCGCGCCGGCCGAATGGCCCAGCAGATAGAGGGGGCGACCCGGCAGGCGGCGTTTCAGATCGGCGATGGCGGCGGCGACGTCCATGGCCGATTCGCGGGCGCTGACGGCGGGGGCCAGGCGATAGCTGGTCGAGGCCAGGGTCAGGCCGTGGCGTTGGGCGTAGGCGGGCAGTTCGCTGACCATCGCCCGTTCGCCGCGCGACCAGCCGCCGCCGTGGACGAACATCAGGATCGGCCCCACGCCTACCTGGCCGCCACGGTCCGAATAGACGTCATAGGCCTGGAGCGGATCGGGGCCGAAAGACCATGTGTGGGCGGGAGCGACGGAACTGCGACCGGTCTGGGTCTCACGGCGTCTCAGGCGGCGCTGGGCCAAGGCCGGGGTCGAGAGCGACAGAGCGCCGAGGGTCGGGGCGGCGAAGGTCAGGCCCAGCAGGGCGGCGCGGCGGGAGACGGGCATGGGATGTCCTTTCGTGGTCCCCAGAATAACGCCGTCCTGCGGGCGATCCGTCTCACCAATTTGTATCGGTTTGTACGCCGTCGAAGATTTCGGCCAGGCGGGCGCGCGTGCCCCGATGCGTGTCTTCGGGCAGGACGGACGGGTGGAACCAGCCGATCTCGGCAATCTCGCCCTGGCTGGTGCGTTCGCCCAGGTCGAAGGCGTCGATGCGGAAGACCAGCACATGATCGCCGGGGAAGAATCGTTCGTTGGAATGGATGGAGATCAGGCGCGGTGGGGTGCGGGCGATCAGGCCGGCCTCTTCCCTCAGTTCACGCACCACAGCGTCCTGTGTGGTCTCGCCCTTGTCCACCCCGCCGCCGGGCAGCCACCACCCGGCCAGATAGGTGTGTTTGACCAACAGCACCCGCCCGCCCGCATCGACGGCGACGCCCCTGACGCCCAGGGTCATGCCGCGCGTCAGTCGTGACCAGACAAAGAAGAGGGGACGGGTGAAGGGTTCGATACGGGTTCGCCAGGTGCTCATGTCGTGACCATGGCATGACGGATCATCGCTAGGTCAAGGACCGCGCCGCAGCGCCCTGGTTGCGGATCAGATAAAGGGCCATGTCGCGCAGGCGGGGGAGGCGTTCCTTCAGGCGGCGGCGCAGCGAGGGGGTCTCGGTGTTGACGCTGGGGGTCAGGTCGGGTTCGACGCCGTCCAGAAGCCGCATCCAGGCGCGATCAGGCTCATAGCCCAGGGCGATCAGTTCGGCGCCGAGGTCGCCGTGACGACGCAGCTGGCCCTGGAGCCGAGGCAGGTGGCGGCGCCAGGCGCCCAGGCTGGACGGACAGACGGGACGGATCTGGCGCATGGCCGGGGCCCATTCGGCGTTCGGCCGGTCCACGGCGAGGTGATAGTCCGAGAAGCGACGGATCGGCCGCAGCCAGGGCATGACGGTCATCAGCTCGGTCTGGACGACGTCCGGCTCGGTCACCAGTCGGCGATAGTCGACCACATGAAAGCGCGGATGGTTTCGGGCGCGGGCGGCGGCGCGGGCGGCGCGGCGCCAGACCCGCAGATTGGTGAAATAGCGCCCGGGGTAGGCGGCGTGCTCGCTGGTGATCACTTCTCGCGGATCGCGGGCCAGATAGACGACGTCCAGTCGGGGATCCAGTTTCAGGATGGCCACGGCCGCCTCCACCTCGCCCGGACATTTGGTGCAGACCAGGCGGCGGTCGCGCGGGACGGGCCGACGAAGCCGCTGTTCCGCCTCGACCGGCCCGTCGATGTCGAAACAGGTCAGGATCATGACATGGAGCAGGGTGGTGCCGCTGCGGGGCGCGCCGGTTATGTGCAGGCGTCTCGGGCGGGGGGCGTCGTGCATTCTGGTCCTCTTGAAAGCGAGGCGCCAGTGAAGCCGAGCATTGCGGGCGTCGTGGGGTGATCGAGTATCGGCGGTGTTTCAGTCCGGGGGCGGATGTTTCGCGCGTGAGACGCAGGGTGGAAGCGCCGCGGCCGCTTGAACCCCGCCGCCACTCGCTCTAATCCTGAAGGCCAACAGGAGCATAACCATGCTGGCTCTCGGCATCATCTTCGGCTTCATTGCCGTCATCGCCCTCATGAACCTGGTCGAGTTCGGCCGGGTTGACTGATCAGGGGCCCAGCGCCGTGCGGGGCGTCGCCCTGGTCACGGGCGGGGCGCGACGGATCGGCCGGGTCATTTGCCTGACCCTGGCCAAGGCCGGCTATGACGTGGCCGTGCACCACCATGCGTCGGGCGAGGACGCCCGGACCCTGGCGGACGAGATCGCGGCCCTGGGGCGGCGGTCGTGCCTGTTGCAGGCGGATCTGACGGACGAGACCCGGGTGCGCGCCCTGGTTCCGGCGGCGGCCGAGGCCCTGGGGCCGGTGACGGTGCTGGTCAACAACGCCTCGGTGTTCGAGGACGACCGGATCGGCGGCCTGAGCCGCGAGAGCTGGGACCGGCATCTGGAGACCAATCTGCGGGCGCCCTTGGTGCTGGCCGAGGCCTTCGCCGCCCAGACTGTCGAAGGGGTGATCGTCAATCTGTTGGATCAGAAGGTGTTGAAGCCGGATCCGCGCTTCTTCTCCTACAGCCTGTCTCGCAACGGTCTGTGGTGGGCGACCCAGACCCTGGCCCAGGCCCTGGCGCCGGGCATCCGGGTCAATGGGGTGGGGCCGGGCCCGACCCTGCCGTCGATCCACCAGACGCCCGAGGAATTCGCCGCCGAGGCGCGCGGCACCCTGTTACAGACGCCCGGCAGCCCGGAGGCGGTGGCCGAGGCCGTGCTGTGGCTCATTGACGCGCGGATGGTCACGGGCCAGATGATCGCCGTCGACGGGGGCCAGCATCTGGCCTGGCGCACCCCGGACATCCAGGAGTAGTCGCGTGGTCCAGTCGTCTCAGGTGTCGCCGTTCCCGGCGGACGAGCCGCTGCGCTACGAGCGGCTGAGCGTCTTCGTGCGCGGGCTGGAGGTCGAGGCCGGGATCGGGGTCTATGATCACGAACAGGGGCGGTTGCAGCGTCTGGTCATCGACGTGACCTTGGAGCTGGCGCCCAAGCCCATCGAACGTCTGGGCGACACCATCAACTACGAGACCGTGGCCAATGCGGCGCGCGCCATCGCCGCCGAGGGGCATGTGGGCCTGGTCGAGACCTTCGCCGAACGTCTGGCGCGGGCCTGTCTTGAGGACCGGCGCGTGCAGCGGGCGACGGTGCGAATCGAGAAGCCGGGCGCCCTGGCCGCCGTGATCGCGCCGGGCTGCGAGATCGTGCTGGGGCGGTAGGTTGCGTCGAACCCTTTGCGCGGCCATTGTCGGTTCATAGGCTGGCCGTTTCGACGGCGTGAGAAAAGCGTTCGATATCATGGCTGAACCCGGCGATCCGAAGGGCCCCGACGCCCACGACGGCGATCACGATCACGACGCCCATGTCGGTTTCGTCTCGCCCGCCTGCCTCGTCGGCGTGCCGCGGGCGCCAGAGCGCGAACCTGAGCCTGAAGTCCAATCTGAGCCCGAGGCTGAATCCAAGGCCGAAACCGTGGCGGCGCGCCCGTCGGAGCGCGAGCGCGAGCGCGATCTGTTCGATCCGCCGGAGCCTGCGCCCGTGACCCCCGCCTTCACCCCTACGGCGGCGCCACGCGCCTTCGCCGCCCCTGCTACACGGCCGGCGCCGATGAGCCTGTACGCCGTCTATGTTCTGATCCTGCTGGCCGTCCCGACCCTGGGCCTGTCCGCCTTGCTGGCCCTGCTGGCGGTGACGGGGCGTGACGGACCGGACGAGCCGCTGGCGGGCAGCCACTTCGTCTATCAGCAGCGCACGCTGTGGAGCGCAGCGGTGGCGGCGGTGCTGGGCGGCCTGCTGGTGATCGTCAATATCGGCGTCTTCGTCCTGTTCCTGCTGGCCCTGTGGGTGCTGGCGCGCGGCGCCTTCGGCGTCATGCGGCTGAAGGCCGGGCGGCCGATCAACAATCCTCGCAGCTGGCTGTTCTGAAAGGGCGACCATGACGACCGAACCCAACTTCACCGCTGGCCAGGAGCCGGAAGGCAAGGTCGCCGCCCTGATCGCCTGGGCCCTGTTCATCCTTTCGATCCCCAGCGCCAATGTGCTGGTGCTGGTCGGGCTGGTCGTCTCCTATGTGGCGCGTGCGACGGCGGTGGGCGTGGCGCGCCAGCATATCGAGGCCCAGATCGCCCTGTTCTGGTCGGTCTTCTGGTGGACCATCGCCGCCTGGGTCGGCATCTTCGTCAGCGCCCTGCTGTCGATGATCCTGATCGGGATTCCCTTCCTGCTGCTGTTCGGGCTGATCTGGTTCTTGCTCAGCGTCTGGTTCACGGTGAAGAGCGTGCTGGGCCTGATCAATCTGCTGCAAGACAAGCCGATCTGACGCACCCCGCCGATGGAACATCCCGCCCCTCAAGCTGTTGAAGCGAAAAGGGAGTTGAGTATGGGACCGTTCACCGACGCCACAAACGAGAACCGCTTCGAACAGGAGTTCGACAGCGAGGCCGGGCACGGTCGGGTCTGGGCCGACTACGCCGTGCGCGGCGGAGCCCGGATGATCCTGCACGTCGAGGCGGAGCAGGGGCTGCGCGGCTCCGGCGCGGCCAGCCGGTTCATGCAGTCAATGGCGGAATATGCGCGTGAAAAGGGGCTGAGGCTGTTCCCCCGCTGCAGCTATGCGGTGGTGTGGCACAAGCGGCATCCGGATTACGACGACGTCCTGGCGTAAATCGCGGCGCGTTCTGGCGACGCCGCGCGCCGTCCGCGTTAGAAGGAAGCCATGCTTCTGATAGGACAGGCTTGGATCTATCGCATCGGCAACGCTCTGGTGCGGGTGGAGAACGCCTTTGCCTGGACCGGCTGGGCGCAGGAGCGCTTGCTGGTCAACGACGAAGCGATACGGACGGCAGGCGCCTGGTACGGTCTTTCGCGAGATTTCAAGGAGGATTGGCTGACGCCCACAGGCGAAGGCGAACTGTCTGTCCGCCTTCGTTCCCGAATGAATGGAATCGGCTGCGAAGCGCGGCTGAACGGCGTCCTGCTTACTGCGGAAGCCTTCCTGGCGGCTCGGTGGCATGGCCGGCGCAACAGCTGGGCGCCGGCGGAGGCGTGGTCCCCCGCCGGAAAACACTCATGGATAGCCGCCGCGCATCAACCCCCTGAGTAGCCGCCGATAATGGGCAGGATTTCGCCGGTGATGAAGCTCGACATCTGGGGCGAGGCCAGGAAGACGTAGGCGGGGGCGATTTCCTCGGGCTGGGCCGGGCGTTTCATCACCGTCTGGGCGCCGAACTGCGACGTGGCCTCGGCGTCCTTGTCCGCCGGGTTCAGCGGGGTCCAGACCGGGCCGGGGGCGACGACGTTCACCCGAATGCCGCGGGGCGCCAGGTGCGTGCCCAGCGAGCGGGCGTAGGCGTGGATGCCGCCCTTGGTCAGGGAATAGTCCAGCAGGTCCTTGTTGCCCTGAAGCCCGGTGACTGAGCCGGTCATGACGATGGCGCCGCCGGACGTCATGTGCGGGACCGCCGCCTTGGTCATGTTGAAATAGCCGTAGAGATTGGTCTTCAGCGTGCGGTCGAAATGCTCGTAGGTCAGGTCTTCGAAGGCCGAGACATGTTCCTGGAAGGCGGCGTTGGGGACCAGGACGTCCAGGCGGCCGAAGGCGTCCAGCGTGGCCTTGACCGCCGCCTCGGCGAAGGCCGGATCGGCGACGTCGCCCTTCAGCACCACGGCGCGACGGCCCTCGGCCTCGACGGCGGCCTTGGTGGTCTCGGCGTCATTGTCTTCGTCCAGATGGCAGATGACGACGTCGCAGCCCTCGCGAGCGAACAGGACGGCGACCGAACGGCCGATGCCGGAATCGGCGCCGGTGATCAGGGCCGCGAAGCCCTCAAGCTTGCCCGAGCCCTTCCAGAAGGGGGCGTCGTACATCGGGGCGGGGTCAAGGGCGGCCTCGTCGCCGGGCTTGGTCTGGTGTTGTTTGGGGAAAGGCGGTTCGGGATAGGCCCGGGCGCCGGCCTGGACAGCGCCGGAAGATTTGTCGTCGCCGGACTGTTGGTCCTTGGCGTCGATATCGCGCTGGATGGCGCGTTGCTGGTCGGCGATGGCGTTGGCGCGGGCGTCGAAGCGGTCGTCCATGACGGGTCTCCTGAAGACTGTGGGGTTCTTCAGAAGAGCGATTCAGGCGGAGAGCCGTTCCCGGTCTTTAGCCGACCCGGCCGACGATGGTGCGTATGGTCTCGGCTCGGGGCGGCAGGTCGGAGGCGAGGCGGGCGGCGATTTCGCGAACGCCCACGGGATAGGCGTCGCCGCCCGAGGCGATGTCCCGGGCCTTGTCGGCGGCCTGGGTCAGAAGCTTCTCGAGCTGCTCGATCTCTTCCAGCGCCAGGGCGTGGGCTTCGAGCTGGAGGCGTTTGACCCGTTCGCCCGTCGTCTCGGGCGCCCGCATCAGGTCATAGACGGCGGCCTCGGCGCCGACGAGCCGCAGGTCGGGTTTGGAATCGGCGCTGGTCTTCTTGATCATGGAATCGGTCCCCAGCAGAGCTGAGGTTCGAAAATGGAGGCTATGCCGGGGCGCGTCGAGCTTGACCGTAGCGGTTATGGTGGCGCTGTGGCCGCCATGCATCGGTTTTCCCTGGCTTAAAGCCGGGATCTACAGCTCGGGGGCGCGGGCCGGGACCATCGCCGGGGCTGCGACCGGGGCCAGGACGCCGCCGGCGACCGCACGCAGCGGCGAGCGCGGCGTGTGCAGGACAGCGGGATTGACGCTGACGCCGTCCTGGGCCGGGGTGACCAGGAAGCCCTTGGCCGCCAGCTTGTCGCCCGAGCGGACGCGCGAGGTCCAGACGGTGATCGGCGCGGCCAGCAGCAGGGGCAGGACGATCGGGGCGAACCAGGTGGCCAGATCGGGGCGGACGCACAGCGGGATCAGGAAGCCGACGCCGGCGATCATCTGCCAGCGCATGGCGCGGAAGGCGTCGGACCAGGCCAGGCCGTCGGCCTCGCGCTGCTGGGTCGACCAGCCGGTGTCGTGGCCGGACAGGATCTGGATGAAGGCCTTGGTGTTGGCGACCATCAGGATGGGGGCCAGAATGGCCGACAGGGCGATCTCGGCCGCCATGCCCTTGGCGATGGCGCGGCGTCCGCCGAAGGCGCGCAACTCGGCCGGACGGCTGAGGACCAGGGCGGCGCCCATGAACTTGGGTCCGATCAACAGCACGCCCGACAGGAAGGAGGCCAGCATAAAGGGGGTGAACTGGGGGTTCAGGATGTAGAAGAAGCTGGTCCAGTCGACCGGATAGAACATCTGGATGAACAGGCCGACCATCAGCGACGCCAGCCACAGGGGCGAGGACAGATAGGCCATGCAGCCCATGGCCAGTTGCAGGCGGCTCATCGGCGACAGGCCCTTGGCGCCGATCAGGCCCAGGTGCTGCAGATTGCCCTGGAACCAGCGGTGGTCGCGGCGGATGAAGTCGGTGATCGACGGAGGCGTCTCTTCCCAGGATCCGTCCAGGGCGGCGCTGACGTGAACGGCCCAGCCGGCGCGGCGCATCAAGGCGGCCTCGACGACGTCGTGGCTCATGATGTGGCCGCCGAAGGGCTTGCGACCCGGCAGGTGGGGCAGGCCGCAGCAGGCGGCGAAGGCGCGCGTGCGGAGGATGGCGTTATGGCCCCAGTAGCTGGATTCCGAACCGGTCCAGTAGGCCAGGCCGGCAGCGGCGACGCGGCCGTACAGGCGCACCGAATACTGCGACACCCGGGCAAAGATGGTGCGGGCCTTGATGATGACCGGGGCGGTCTGGATCAGGCCGACGCCGGGATTGCGCTCCATGGCGTCGACCATGCGCAGCAGGGTTTCGCCGGCCATGGTGCTGTCGGCGTCCAGGACGATCATGTTCTCATAGGCGCCGCCGAACCGACGGACCCATTCGGCCAGGTTGCCGGCCTTGCGTTCGGCATTGTCCGAACGGCGGCGGTAGAAGGATTTGCAGCCGGCGGTCAGGCGGAAGGCCTGGAAGACCGAGCGTTCGGAGGCGGCGGCGTCTTCCTTCGTCGAATCGCTCAGCACGAAGATGTCGAAGGCCGCAGCGGCGCCCAGGCGGGTCAGCGACTGGTCGATCATCGCCAGACGGGCGAAGGAGGCGCGAGCGTCCTCGTTGTACAACGGCATCAGCAGGGCCGTGCGGGTGCGCGGCAGGGCCGGATGAGGGGCGAAGGCCAGGTCGGCCTGGTCCTTGCCGCGCAGCATGACGAACAGACCCATCAGGCCGCTGACGAACCAGCAGGAG
Organism: Brevundimonas sp.; assembly: GCA_046314055.1. GTDB lineage: Bacteria > Pseudomonadota > Alphaproteobacteria > Caulobacterales > Caulobacteraceae > Brevundimonas. The sequence continues at coordinate 4,052 of JBKBXN010000026.1, read as the reverse complement.
ATGGCGGTGATCAGCAGCATGAAGATGCCGAAGGCCAGGATCTCGGTGCCGTCCCAGCCCTTGCGGGCGTACAGGTAGAAGGGGGTGATGGCGGACAGGCTGGTCAGGACGACGGTGCCGGCCAGCAGCATCAGGCGGCGCAGGGCGACCGTGCGCGGGGAGGTGGCCGGGATCGCCTCGGCGACAGCGTCAGGCGCGGCCAAAGACTGCACTGGCATGGCCAGCGGCGCCTCGTCGGGCAGCCAGGACCAGGCCGGCCCTTGCGGAGCCGGGTTCATCGTCTCGAATTCAGCCTGTTCGACAGGCCGGATCGCCAGCTTGTTCATGCCGCTCTGGACGCCCCCGTGTTGACCGACCCGGCTTCCGAAGGCAGGAAGGGGGCGGCGCGCTGCATTGCAGCACGAGCCCTATAGTCGATCACATTCGCGCGATTTTCAATCACGCAATGTTGATATAGCCAAAAAATATGGGGGATTTTTACCCTGGTCGGGCGGAAGGGCCCGCTGCGGGCCTCGCAGGAGGCGAATCCGCCGCGTCCTGCAACAGTTTACGGTCCAGAACCCAGGCTGCAATCCCTACCCAGCAGACCAGGACAATGGCGTAGGCGCGCTCCCACCAGCCGACGTTGGCGTCATTGACGACGCCGGGGAAGACCAGGTGTTTTGTTACAACGGTCAGGATCGCCATGACGACGAAGGTGATCGCAAGGAAGAGCTTCAGCCCCGGCAGATCCCGTCGTGACGCCAGCCCCCACAGCAGCAGCACCGGCGCCAACTGGATGCCCAGGGCCAGGTTGATGATCATGTGGCGCGGGTCCGGCCACGGATAGAGGGTCGAGGCGGACATGCCGGCGCCGGCCAGGACGAAGACGGCGGCGATCACGGCGCCGGCGATCCGCTTTTCCGTCAGGGCGTAGACGGCCAGGCCGAAGCCGATCCCCGCCAGGGCCGCCATCACCCCGGCGACGAAGACCCCGCTGTTGAAGATGATCGGCGCCTGGGCCGTCGCCCCGCCCAGTTCGCTCAGATACTGGGTGGCGTTGTCGAAGCCGGGATAGGCGGCGATGGCGGCGGCCACCACGGTCAGGGCCAGGAGCGGCGCGGCTACGCCGATGGCTAACAGGCGACGGCGGCGGTGATAGCGGGCGGGCGGCCGTCGCAGCGCCTCGAGGTCCAGCGGCCAGGGCCGGCCGTCCAGCGGCTTCAGTCCCCACAGCGGGCGGATGGAGGGAATGCGTTTGACCCCCTCATAGACGGCGAAACTGCCCAGGAAGGTGATCAGCAGCAGCGACAGGGCCTCCAACCCCACCGGCAGCCGCGCGGGCCGAATGATCCAGACCGCCGCGACCAGGATCGTCTGGTGCGCCAGATAGAGGGGAAAGGTGGCCTCGGTCAGATAGGTCAGCACTGGTCCGCCGCGCGACCGCAGATGCCGGCTGCCGAAGCCGAGGATGGCGACGATCACCGCCCACTGGTCCAGACCATAGATTATGGCCTTGGGCACGCCCCAGAAGGCCCTCCCGCCCGGATGCCAGACCTGGGCCATCATGATCGGCAGGGCGACGGCGGCCAGGCCCAGGGCGACCCAGCGATACCGCTCCATGTCGCGCCAGATCGTCTCGCGGCCAACGATGCAGAAGCCGAAGACGAAGGCCCCCAGCGACAGGGCGTGATTGTACCAGTCCCAGTGCAGGACGTTCGTCACCCCGAACCAGGGAAACAGCAGGATGCGGATGGCGGTCAGATAGAGGATCGGCAGGATAAGGAGGCGCGGTCCCGCCAACACCTTTTCCAGGGTCGCGCCGATGCGATCGATCAGGCCCGGTCGGCGCCACAGCAGGACGGTGACGATACTATAGGCGGCGATATAGACGATGAACCACAGGTGGTTGACCGGCACGCCGTCGGCCAGGCCGCTGAAGCTGAACTCATGCACCATCCAGGCGGCGAAACCGGCGAGCCCGCCGGGCCAGCCGGCCTTGTCCATCGCCTCGATCCAGGACTGGATCGGCACCAGGATCACCGCGCCGAACAGCAGGGGCGGGACCAACCGCTCGAATCGGGCGCGGGCCACCTCGCGCGGGCTGCGCCGGAAGGTCATGAACCGCAGCGCCGCCCCGGACACCAGGAACAGCAGGGTCAGCCGCCAGGGATTGGTGATCAGTATGGCTTCGCGCATCCACTCGAAGGTGTGGACGCTGTGCACGTGCCAGCCGTAGACCCCGTACACCAGCCCGACATGATACAGGATCAGCAGGCCAAAAGCCCCGACCCGGATCCAGTCCAGATCATAACGGCGCGTGGACGAGGGAGCGGAGGGGGGCACGGCCGCGTCTATGATCCGGCGGATCGGTTCAGGCAATACGGCTGATCGTCGGAGCCGGGGTCAGGCCAGGGTCTCGGCCAGCCCCAAGGCCTTCAGCGTCGCGACGACCGAAGTCTCCTGCTCCGCCTGGTAAAGCGCCATTTCGTCCAGCACCGAACGGCCCAGGGCCTGTTCGAAATCGGCTTTGGCCGGATCGACGGCATAGGCTTCGCGCACCTCCGCGCCCAGGTTGGACTGGAAGATGCCGGCCGCGCTGACGGGCAGGAAGTCCTCATAGGTGATCGGTTCCGCGACGACATGTCCCAGGGTGATCAGGGTCTCCAGGTCGGCCGTCTCGGCGCGTCCGGCCAGGCCTTCAGGCGTCGCGCGATAGCGGAACCAGGCCAGGCCATTGCGGCGCAGGGCCGTCCAGTCGTCGGGCAGGGGCGAGAAGTCCTTGCTCGCCAGGGCCGCATCATACAGGGCGCGACCCGCCGGCGTCAGGGCGCAGCCCCGCTGCTCGATCTCGCCGAACCGGGCGGTGTGCACGCCCTGAACCGCGCCGTCCGCGCCGGGGAAGGCGATGGCCTCCTGCAGGGCCTTGAAACTGGTCTGGCGCAGCAGGATGGGGCAGGCGCGGGCGGGCGGACCCTCGATCGTTTCCTTGGGCGTGATGCCGCGCTCGGGCATGGCGGCCTGGGCGGCGTCGATGTCCAGGGTGCGCGGCGTCAGGTGGTTGATGTGCGGCCCCTTGAAACTGACCACGTCCGCGATCAGCCGGTGGGCGGCCACCAGTCGTTCATAGACGGCGGCGCTGACCGTCGCCTCGGCGTGCCAGCGGAAGGTCTCCAGCAGTTCGGACACGAACCGGTCGGCCTGGTCCTCGTCCAGTCCGCCGGCGGTCTCGGCTGTCTCGATCAGCGCCCGGGCGCCGGGGGTGAAGATGTCGCGCCGGGCCAGGGCGGCGGCGGCCTCCTGACGCAGGGCCTCGTCCTCGATCAGTTCCAGCCGCAGCAGGGAGCAGAAGACCCGGAAGGGATTGCGCGCCAGGGCCGCCGGATCGACCGGGCGGAAGGCGGTCGAGTGGACCGGAACCCCCGCCGAGGCGAGGTTGTAATAGCTGACCGGCGCCATGCCCATGACTGCAAAGGCGCGGGCGATGGTGGCCAGTTCATCCGCCGTGCCGACGCGGATTGCGCCGTGCCGTTCTTCCGACAGGCGGGCCAGTTCGCCCGCAGCGGCCAGACGCTCGGCCCCGGTCGGATCGGCCTTCAGCACCCGCGAATTCACCTCCGACACCAAGGCTAGCAGTTCGCCGTACTGCGGCACCTCCGCCCGGTACATGGCGGACAGGGCGGCCGAGAAGCGGCTGCGGATCTCATCGGGGTGGACGAAGGCGGACATGAGCGGCTCCCTGGACCTTTTCGCCGTTCCCTACGCCTGTCGGCCGCCGACGCCTAGCCGGCGGCCGCAGGACATTTCGCCCGATACCGGGTGATCAGGCGTCGACGCCGACCCCGATGGGGCAGACCACGCCGGTGCCGCCGATGCCGCAGTACCCCGCCGGGTTCTTGGCCAGATAGCCCTGGTGATAGGCCTCGGCGTAGAAATACTCGCCCGCCGGTTCGATCTCGGTGGTGATCGTCCCACGGCCCGCCTTGGTCAGGGCCGCGCGCGCCAGCATCGCGTTGATCTCGTTATCCTCTGCCACCAGAATGGACAGTTCGCGCCCGATCGAGCGGGCCGAG
>JBKBXN010000025.1:20796-21525 GCA_046314055.1 Brevundimonas sp. | reverse complement strand
GCGGAACTCTCCATCGGGTCGAGGTAGCGACCCGACGACCGGTGCGCAACGCTCATGACCTTTCCTCTCCGTATCGGCACCCGGCGCTCCAAGCTGGCCCTGGCCCAGTCCGGCATGATGCAACGGGCCATCGGCCGCGCGCTGAATATCGCCGAGGCCGAGATCGAGGCCGCCGTGCCCTTGGTCGAGATCGTCACCACCGGCGACCGGATCCAGGATCGCCGCTTGATGGAACTGGGCGGCAAGGCCCTGTTCACCAAGGAGATCGAGGAGGCCCTGCTGGCCGGGCGGATCGACATCGCCATCCACTCGATGAAGGACGTCCCCGCTGAACAGCCCGAGGGCCTGTGCATCGCCGCCATCCCGGAACGCGAGGACGCCCGCGACGCCTTCATCAGCCGGGACTTCGCCAGTTTCGACCAACTGCCCTTCGGGGCGCGGCTGGGCACGGCCAGCCTGCGTCGCCAGGCCCAGGCCCTGGCGTTGCGGCCCGACCTGAAGGTGGAGATGCTGCGCGGCAATATCGACACCCGGCTGCGACGCGCGGCCGAGGGCGACTTTGACGCCATACTGTTGGCCGTCTCGGGCATGACCCGGCTGGGCGTGACCGAGCATATCCGCGAGAAGCTGTCGCTGGACGCCTTCCTGCCGGCGCCGGGGGGGGGGGGGCCCGGGCACCCCACCCCCCCCCCCGACCACCTCACCGGGAGGGGGGGCGCCGGGGGGAGC
>JBKBXN010000025.1:0-20786 GCA_046314055.1 Brevundimonas sp. | reverse complement strand
TCGCTGGACGCCTTCCTGCCGGCGCCGGGCCAGGGCGCCCTGGCCATCCAGACCCGCGCCGAAGACATCGACGCGTCTTGGGTCGCCGCCTTGAACCATGCCGCGACCGCCGTCGCCGTCGCCGCCGAACGTGGGGCCATGACCGCGCTGGAAGGGTCGTGCCGCACCGCCGTGGGCGCCTACGCCCTGATCGAGGGCGACACCCTGCGCCTGACCACCGAAATGCTGAGCCCCGACGGGTCGGCTCGCTGGCGCCGCGCAGGCGAACTGTACCAGCCGACCGAGGCCGACGCCCGCGCCCTGGGCCAGCGATTGGGCGGCGAGGTTCACGCCTTCGCCGGCGATCAGGAGGTCGATCCCGCGACACTGGACGGATGACCCGCCCCTCCCCCGACAGCCCAACAAAGCCGCGCGTCTGGGTCACTCGCGCCGAGCCGGGCGCGTCACGCACCGCCGCCCGCCTGCATGACATGGGGTTCGAGCCGCTCGTCTATCCGCTGCTGGCGGTCGAACATCTGACACCGCCCCTTCCAGACCTGGACCGGTTCGCCGCCCTGGCCTTCACCAGCGCCAACGGAGTCGCCGCCTTCGCCGCCCTGACACCGCGTCGCGACCGCCCCGTCTTCGCGGTCGGCGAGACCACGGCGCAGGCCGCACGTCAGGCCGGATTCGTCGCCGTCCGATCCGCTGATGGCGACCTGACCGCCCTGGCGCGATTGATCGCTGCTGAATTGAACGACGCGGTCCTGCTGGCGCCCCTGGCCGAGACACCCGCCGGCGACCTGTCCGCCGCCCTGGAGGCCGCAGGCGCCCGCAACATCACCGTCGCGATCCTGAGCGTTTATCGCACGACCCGCACACCGCTCATACCGCCCGTCTGCGACGCGGTGCTGATCCATTCCCCGCGCGCCGGAGAGGCGCTGGCGTCCGGCATGGCCCAGCCGGCCGAGGTCATTTACGTCTGTATCTCGCCTGCAGCCGCGGCGCCTCTGATCGCCTTCGGCCTCACCCCGGCCGTGTCTGAACGGCCCGACGAGGCGACATTGTTCGCGACCTTGAAAGCGGCGCTTGGCAAGCGCGACACGCCCGTATAAAGAGCCCCTCTCGCGCTGGCAGCTTCGCCTTCGCAACCGGGCCGCTTTAGCTCAGCCGGTAGAGCACCTCATTCGTAATGAGGGGGTCGCGTGTTCGAGTCACGCAAGCGGCACCACCTCACGGCCTTCGTTTTCGCAGGCCTGAAGCAAACACCGAGCGCGTCTTAGAGCGCTTCAGAATTGAAGCGTGACGCGTCATATCTGAGACTTATTGTTATAGTCTCGACACCTTAACCTTGATAATCGCTTCATGGTTGATAAGAATGATAGTCTGAGTACGTAGCATTCCTCTAAAGCGCAGCTACTGCTTGACGCCTCCGATGATTTGGGGCCTGACGACGGCATTATCGTCCCCCCCGAAGGCCAAGATGAGCGACACTGTAGATCCCATCGACATCGCCATCGGCGCGCGCATCCGCAGCCGTCGCGAAGAACTCCGCATAACCCAGGCTCAACTCGCCGCCGGCGCTGGCGTGACTTTCCAGCAGATCCAGAAGTACGAGCGCGGTGTGAACCGCGTGTCGGCCGCCCGTCTGCTACAGATCGCCGCTGTTCTGAAATCGACCGGCGCCGCCTTGCTGGGCGAGCTGGAGACGGCAGAGGGCGACGAACTGGTTCTCGCCTCCCCCGGGGTGGCGGAATTGCTTTCAGCCTTCCGCAACATACGCGACGCCGAAAAGCGAGACGCCCTGCTAGTCGTGGCAAAGGGCCTTCGCGGCTGAGATCAGGGCCGGGTTTGCAGCAGCCGTTCCATGGCTGGCCCCGCACCCTCGCCGACTGTGACGTCCGCCAGCCACGATTGGACGGCCTCCAGGGCCCGCGCGTCGAGGCTGTCGGAACGGCCTGAGTCGGTGATGTTCTGACGGACGATTTCCAGCATGCAGGCGGCCTCAATGGCGCTGGATGGCGCGTGGTTCAGCAGTCGCGCCTCGGCCTCGACCATGGGGCCTAGATCCAGTTCGGCGAGAAGCAGGTTATCGCCACTGGACGCGAGGCTGGAGACGCCGAGCTTTTCTGCGATGTGTGCAGTTTCGAACCACGACCGGAACAGCGGCATGAAGTTCGCGAGAGATTTAGCAGTCACAGTGAATACCCTTATCGTTTAAGATTGGTTCGATTTGGCGCGAACTGGTTTTTCGTTGGCGTAGGGAGCGGCGTTCGCTTTCCAAACGCCGAAGACTCCGCGGGCCATGATTGCCAGCCAGGCCACCACGCGCGTGCTGACGATGGACCAGGCCAGGGCGTCTGGCCCTATCAGGGAAGAAACATGGGAACCGAGCGCCAAAAGCTGGGCGCCGGCGGCGCCTGCTACGATGACCGCTAATCTTCCCCCGAGGCCACGACGTGGAGCCGGCGGAAACCAGCCGGTCCGAACCGCCGGACCGTCGTCGTCCGGCTGACGCCGGTGCAATTGGCCCATCTTCGATAGGATCCGATACGCCCAGCGTCCCGTAGGGGCGATGCAGGTGATTGCCGACGGTTTGCGGAGATATGCCCAGGTGCGCGGCGATCTCCTTATCCTCAAGGCCCAGCCCGGCCAGGCGAACGCACTCGATCTCTATAAGCGACAGACGGTCAGACATTCACGCGCTCCCCCGCCCTTGTCATAGAGGAATTCGCAATGACAACCAGATACGACGTGGCGCACAACCGCCAAAGACCGGAAGATCACTTGAACATATAAGCATGTCTTTATATGTTTGTCCGGCTGACTCAGACAGGAGCCTCTATTGGCCGCTCGTTCCTCCTTCCTCTTCACCTCGGAAAGCGTATCCGAGGGTCACCCCGATAAGGTCGCCGACCGGATTTCGGACACCGTCGTCGATGCTTTCCTGTCGAAGGACCCCGAGGCCCGCGTGGCGTGCGAGACCCTGGTCACCACCCAGCGGATCGTGCTGGCCGGCGAAGTCCGCGCCACACAGCCGGGCAACACCAAGGAACAGAACGAAGCCTTCACCCAAGCCATCATCGACAGCCTCGAGCCGCTGGTTCGCGCGGCGGTGAAGGACATCGGCTACGAGCAGGACGGCTTCCACTGGGAGACGGCCGAATACGCCTGCCACCTGCACGCTCAGTCGGCCGATATCGCGGTCGGGGTCGACTCGACCAATGAGAAAGACGAAGGCGCGGGCGACCAGGGCATCATGTTCGGGTACGCCTCGAACGAGACGCCTGAGCTGATGCCGGCGACCCTGCAATACAGCCACAACATCCTGAAGCGCTTGGCGGAGGTCCGGCACGCCGGCGGCTCGCAGCTTGAGCCCGACGCAAAGAGCCAGGTGACGATCCAGTACGTGGACGGCAAGCCGATCCGCGCAACCTCGATCGTCCTTTCGACTCAGCACGCCAAGGGTCTGAGCTCGGAACAGGTCGCCGGGATCGTCAAACCCTATATCCTGGAAGTCCTGCCCGAAGGCTTCACCGACGAGAACACCGTCTGGCACATCAACCCCACCGGCATCTTCGAGATCGGCGGGCCTGACGGCGACGCCGGCCTAACGGGACGCAAGATCATCGTCGACACCTACGGCGGCGCAGCCCCCCACGGTGGCGGCGCCTTCTCGGGCAAGGACCCGACCAAGGTCGATCGTTCCGCCGCCTACGCCTGCCGCTACCTGGCTAAGAACGTGGTTGCGGCCGGCCTGGCTGATCGCTGCACCATCCAGATTTCCTACGCCATCGGCGTGGCCAAGCCCCAATCGATCCACGTCGATCTGCACGGCACCGGCAAGATCTCCGAGACTCTGCTGGAAGAAAAGCTGCTGGACCTGATCGGCGGCGCCACCCCGCGCGCCATTCGCAAGCATCTTGGGCTTAACAAGCCGATCTACGCCCGCACCACCGCCTATGGGCATTTCGGCCGCGAGCCGGACGCCGAGGGCGGCTTCAGCTGGGAAAAGACCGACCTGGTCGATCAGTTGAAGGCCTTGGCCTAAGGGCTCAGGCGGCCTGGTCGTCCAGGACCAGGCCGCTGACGCCTGTCAGATTGGCGTCTGTCAGGTCCAGTTGACGGGTCTGAGCGCCGTGCAGGATCGCCCGCCCCAGGTCCGCGCCTGTCATGACGGCGCGGCGTAGGTCGGCGCCCGAAAGGTCGGCGCCCCGCAGCACCGCCCCGCTCAGATCGGCGGAAAGCAGACGATCCGCACCGATCAGCAAGGGCCCCAGTTGCGCCCCGCGCATGTCCGCCCCGTTCAGCTTGGCGTTCTTCAATCGGGCGCCCCGTAGATCCGCGCGGTAAAGCTTGGCTGAGCGCAGGTCGGCGTTTTCGAGGTGCGCGCCCTGAAGCTGCACTCCCTCCATGTCCAACCCATAGAAGACCGCCCCCTTTGCCGACAGGGCGGTGAGGTTCAGGCCCGTGATCGATTTCAGCGGGCGCAGATCGACCCCGTCGAAGACTGACGGCTGTCCCTCGGCCCCGCCCGTCTCGCACCAGCGGGCATGGACGCGCAGCATCTCGGCCGCAGGCATCCGGTCGACCGACTCGCCGACGGTGCTCTTGTCCGTCAGCGCGCCTTCCATATTGGCGCCGTCGGCGCACCACATGGTCATCTTGCAGCCCACCAGAATGGCGTCGCGCATATCGGCGCCGGACAGGTTGGCGCCGGACAGGTCCGCGCCGGCCAAGTCCGCGCCCCGGAAGTCGGCCTGTTTGAGATTGGCGCGGACCATCTTGCAATCCTTCATCACCGCGCCCGAAAAATCGGCCTTGATCGCGATGACGCCCGACATCTTGGAGCGTTGAAGATTGGCGCCGGCCAAGCAGGCGCCGGTGGCCTCGGTCTCCTGGCGATGGCGAGGCTCTATGACCTTGAAGCCCAGCTTCGCGTCTGCGGCGGCAATGGTGCCCTCGCGCAGGTCGGCCTCGAACAGGTCAGCGCCGGACAGGTCCGCGCCCCGCAGACAGGCCCCACGAAGATCGGCGCGACGCAGGCTGGACTCGGCCAAAACCGCATCCTGCATGTCCGCACCAAAGAAGTTGGCGTTGTCCAATTTGGCGCCGGTCAGGTCGCACCCTTCCAGACAGGCGGCGGCGAAATCGGCGTCCGCCAGGTTGCGGCCGGTCAGTTTCAGGCCGGAGATATCCATCCAGGCGAAGACCGCGCGGGCGCCGCCGGGGCGCGCCTGGAACAATCGGTCGTGGCGGGCGCAGATGAGGTCCACTTCCGCCTGGGTCAGGCGCTTGCGCACAATGGGTTCAGCTGCCTGGGCCATTGAACCAGATTAACGCCCATCGACTTAAGAAAGCCTTGCGCAACAGGCGGTTGTCACTCCGTCAGCAGACCCTGTTCACGAAGCGCCTCCGCCAGCTCGCCTGGCGAGGTCCACAGACGCGTGTAACCGGCTTCGCCCAACCGCTTGAGCTCGGTGACCAGATCCGCCTTGGGCGAGGCGGCGAACCGACCGTCGAAGCCGCCGCCGTCCTTGCTGATCCGCACCATGGGGCGTCCGGTCTCCAGCCGATGCAGGAAACCCTCGCAAAGGGCCGCCCCCTCGTCACACATCAAGCCGGTCTCGACCGTCAGGCCCTTGGCGCGCAGCCGTTCGGTGCCGCGGCCTGCGGCGAAGGGCGAGGGGTCCAGACAAGCCACGACGACACGCCCAACCTGGGCCTCGGTCAGGAAGTGGGCGCAGGACTGCCGGCCCGACGAGCGAGCGCCGCACGGCTCCAGGGTGACGTAGACGGTTGCGCCCGCAACCTCCGCGCCGGCGGCGGGAACAGCCTGCTCTTCGGCATGGGGACGTCCGCCCGGCGCCGTGGCGGCCTGGGCGATGACCCGACCGTCCTTGACGATGACGCAGCCGACGGCGGGATTGGGCCAGGTCTCGCCCATGCGGCCGGTCGCCAGCTCTATGGCCTGGGCCATGAAGGCGCGGTCGGCGTCGGTCCAGCTCATGCGACGGCCGGCAGCTCTTCGGCGCGGGCGGCGTCAAGATAGCGGGCGGCGGTCGGCTTCAGATCGGCGTCGAGATCGATCTCCAGCGGATTGCCGGTCGGGATTTCCACCCCGACGATCTTGTCGTCCGGCACCGCGAACAACAGTTTGACGATAGCGCGCAGCGAATTGCCATGGGCCGCGATCAGGACATCCTCGCCGGCCTTCAGGCGCGGCGCGATCTCGGCGTCCCAATAGGGCTCGACCCGCTCGAGCGTGGTCTTCAGGCTTTCGGTGTCGGGAATGGCCTTGCCCGCATAGCGGGGGTCGGCGTTGAAATCGAACTCGCCGCCGGGCGCCAGCGGCGGGGGCGGCACGTCGTAGCTGCGGCGCCAGACCTTGACCTGGTCCTCGCCGTGCTTTTGGGCCGTCTCCGCCTTGTTGAGACCGGTCAGCCCGCCGTAGTGACGCTCATTCAGACGCCAGTCCTCGACGACAGGCACATCCGTCAGGCCCGCAGATTGCAGCGCCAGGGCGCCGGTGCGCTTGGCGCGGGTCAGGACCGAGGTGAACATGACGGCGGGCGTGAACCCGGCCTCGGCGATCAGCTCGCCGCCGCGACGCGCCTGGGCCTCGCCCTCCGCCGTCAGATCGACATCGACCCAGCCGGTGAAACGATTTTCTAGATTCCACTGGCTCTGGCCATGGCGGAGCAGGATCAGGCGCGGCATTCGATCGGTCCTCGGCAAAACAGTCTGTCCGGGTAAGCCGCCGTCATGAGCCGGTCAAGGCTTGCGCGCGCCGCCGTGTTGCAGCGCACAGCCAAGCTAAAGCGAGCTCGGCTTGTGGCGACCGGGGCTGATCGCTAGGCTGTCGCCATGTCCGACCGTCTGTTCTTTCCCCTAGCCTTGGCCGCCGCCGCCGTGTTGATCGCCCTGGCGGTGGTCTGGCCCTGATCGGTCGTCAGGCAGTCCGAAAGGCAGGACGGAACTGGTCCGCCCCGCCCTCGCCGATCAGTAAAGGATCTTGCGCAGGTTGATCCGGAACACCCGCCCCTGCGGGTCCAGGTAGTCGCGCTGATAGTTGACCGGCGTCGCCCCGTCGCTGCTGGTTACAGAAATCCGGTCGTCGAAGATGTTCTGCACGCCCAAACCGACACGGGCGCCCTTCAGGAAGGGGAAACGCTCGACCCAGGCGGTGCGCTGGGTCAGGTCGGCAAAGGCGAACAGGTTGATCGTTGTCCGGTCGGAGAAGTCCAGATTGGCTGAACCCGCAGTATCGCCCTCGACGGTCGTGCCCGATTTCCAGTTGGCGTTCACGAAGGCGCCGAAGCCGTTCTTGAACAGTCCGGTCTGCACCTGAACCTCGTGACGCGACTGGCCGCCCGAGCCGGAGATGGAATCCCCGTCCAGAAGGTCCAGCGGCGCCAAGCCGTCGCGGATCACCACCTCGTCCTGAACGCGCCAGGTGTGGGTCAGCGAGAAGTTGAACATCCCCTGACCAGGCTGCATGCCGGGGGCGCTAGAGCCGCGCAACCGTCCGCCGCCGGGACCGCCCGGGCCGCCGCCGATACGCATCGCGCCGCCCGGGGGCGGTCCGCCCGCGCCCGGGCCACCCGGTCCGCCCGGCCTCTGACCTGTCTGGGCCGCATTGGGCTTGCCAAAGGGTTTGGAGAAGTTGAAGCCCCATTGGACGTCCTGCTGCTCTCGGCTGGCGAAGTTCAGCGGGCTGGCGTCGATCGACGTCAGCGTGCCGTCGTCAGCGCGGGTGAACCGCTCTGGCAGGGCCGCCTCCAGGTCAGGCGTGATGGCGGGGAAGCTGGAAATCTCGTCTTCGGCCTCGGTGCGGGTATAGGCCAGGTTCAGGCGCAGGTCGGTGGCCGACAGCGGCTGCCAGTTGACGCCCAGTTTCAGGATCCGGCGGTTCTCGGCCTTCAAGTTCGGATCGCCGCCCGTGATCTGGGTGACCTGTACGGTCTGGCCGGTCGAATAGTCGAAGACGGCGGTGTTCGGCGTCGAGATGGTCGGATCGTTCAGTTGCTGGATCGTCGGCGCCTTGTCCTCGTCGGAATAGTTGGCCGAGAGGGACAGCCGCGCGACCGGCGACCAGTTCACACCACCGCCCAGGGCCGACACGCCGCCGAAGTCCGACAGTTCCTGGTAGGCCAGGTTCATGTTGGCGGACAGGTCGCCGATCTTCGGCAGGACGCCGCGATCCACGCTGGAGATCGGCAAGTCGAAATTGGCCTGCAGGCTGCCCAGGTCGCGCGACTGCGACCGATCGGTGGCCACGCCGGACCGGAGGCTTTCCGAATCCAGCGACTGGTGCTCCCCCCCGACCTTGAAGGTGGTGGTGACGCCGCCCGCCGGCAATTCCCAGGCGGTGCCGTTCAGAACCACTTCACCCTCTAGGGACTGAGAGACCGAATTGGCGGTGTCTCGAGCAGCCCTCGTGGCGGCCCCGCTCAAATCGCCGTAGGGGTTCACGCTCGGGTCGCCCGCGTCTATTGCGGCGTTCAGGGCGACCTCATCGACACCGCGTCCGGTGGTGGTGTCCGTCTCGGTGCGACTGTATTCGCCCGTGGCGGTCCAGCGCCATTCGCCCAGATAGCCGTCGAAGACCGTGCCCAGCTCTGCAGCCCGCGTGTTGGTCTGGCGTTGCAGTGCGTCGGGCAGGCCGATGTAGCGATACAGATCGACAGCCGCGCCGTCAGGCGACCAGGGATTGCCCTCGGGCAGGCTCAGGCTGACGCCCGGCAAGCCCAGATAGCTGCGGCTGCTGCTGTCCTCCAGGCTTCCGCTAAGGGTCATTCCGACCTGATCGTTCAGGTCGTGCTTGTAGGTTCCCGCCACCGACGCCTCGGCCGTGCGCGGCTGCAGGGTGCGATAGGCGTTCAGGTCGGTGTCGCCCACGGAATCGAGCTGCGCGGTCCCGCTACGATCGATGTTCCTTTCGGACTCGTACAAGGCGTTGCTGCTGCTGCCGTTGATGTCCAGCGACCAGCGGTCCGCCCCGGCGATGTTGAGGATGTTGTTCTCGCTCGCCGTCGTAGTCCGGCCCCCCTGATCCGAACGGCTGACGTTGACCGAGGCGGTCAGCGAACGGAACTGGGCCTTGAGGATGATGTTCACGACGCGCTGGTTGGCGCTGTAGCCGTAGGACAGGGCCGTTTCCTCGGGCAGGACCTCAAAGCGTTCGATCGCCTCGGGCGGCACGCCCCGGATTTCGCGGAAGCCCGAGATGCGACGACCGTTGACCAGGAAGACCGGAGATCCGCCACGGGCGCTGCGGGTCTGGGCCTCCAGTAGGGTCACCAGTTCCCCGATATTGGTGGCGCCGAAGGCCTGGATCTGAGTGGAGTCATAGGAGACGATCGGCTCCTGCCCCCCCAGGGCCACGCCACGCTTGGTCGCGGTCACCTCGATATCCGGCAGGACCGTGGTTGCTTCCTCCTGCTGCGGCGACTGGATTTCAGTCCCTGCGGTGGGGGCGAGTGCGAGCAGCATGAGCGCGGTCGGGATCATGAGAACCGTGTTCCAGAGAAAGAAATCAGCCCCCTTGGGACGGGACAATCATGGCCGGAAAGCGGCTAAATTCATGAAGTTTCAGAAAGCGTTGCACGCCTTCAACACCGGCAAAACTCCAGCGACGGAAACCGCTCTAACCCACGTTAAACAGGGTTTGGATGGAGCCTCGTCGTCAAAGAAGAAGGGGCGGAACAAGCGCCCCGCCCCTCACTATTCTGTTAGAATTCTTCCCAGCCGTCCGAACCCGAACCCACTGTCATATCGCGTCCGTTCGCGACCTTGACCACGCGTTGTTCAACCCTCGGCGCCGGGCGCGAGGAGGGACTCGCCGGAGCCCTTTGGGTGGAAGAAGCCATATGGCCCGGCTTTCCACCGGACACCTGGAAGAAGGACACCTGAGCCGACAGTTCGGCCGTCTCCTGGCGCAGCGAATTGCTCGCCGCCGTCGCCTGTTCGACCATCGCAGCATTTTGCTGAGTGACCTGATCCATCTGGTTCACGGCGATATTGATCTCGTGCAGGCCGGTGGCCTGTTCCTTGGCGGAGGCCGCGATCTCGACGACCAGGGCGCTGATGTCGTTGACCTGGGAGGCGATCGCCTGCAGGGCGGACCCGGCCTCGCTGACCAGGCGGACGCCGTTCTCGACCTCGGAGCCCGAGCTGCTGATCAGGGTCTTGATTTCCTTGGCGGCCTCGGCCGAGCGCTGAGCCAGGGCCCGCACTTCGGAGGCGACCACGGCGAAGCCGCGGCCGGATTCGCCGGCCCGCGCCGCCTCGACCCCGGCGTTCAGGGCCAGCAGGTTGGTCTGGAAGGCGATCTCGTCGATGACGCCGACGATCTGGCTGATCTGGCGTGAGCCGTCCTCGATCTTCTGCATGGCTTGGACGGCGTTCATGACGACCGCGCCCGAGGCCTCGGCGCTTTGGCGCGCGCCGTTGGTGACAGTGGCGGCCTTGGTGGCGCCCTCGGCGGTCATGCGGACAGTGGCGGTGATTTCATCCAGGGCGGCAGCGGTTTCTTCCAGGCTGGCGGCCTGTTGTTCGGTACGGCGCGACAGGTCGTCGGAGGCCTGGCTGATCTCGCCTGCGCCGGAGTCGATGCCGTGGACCGATCCAAGCACGCCGGTAACTGTCTCTTCGAGACGGGCGATCGAGCGATTGAAGTCGGTCTTCAGAATCTCGCTGCGCTCCGGGAAAGAAGCGTCGATGCGATAGACCAAGTCGCCGTCGGCCAGGGCGGACAGGCCCTTGCCCAGGCTTTCGATGACGACGGCGTTCTCGGCGGCTTCCTGCTTCGCGGCGGCCTCGCGGCGGCGGCGTTCGGTCTCGGATTCGTCGCGCATCGATTCCGCTTCCTGCTCCAGCGCCTTGGCGCGAAGACTGTTGTCGCGGAAGATCTGCATGGCTTGAGCCATGGCTCCGACCTCGTCCTTGCGTTCCGTGTCGGGAATGGCGACGTCCAGCTTGCCCTGCGCCATGACCGACATGGCGCCGGTCATACGGCGGACCGGGGCGACCATCAGGATCGACAGTTGCACGCCCAGGAAGACGGCGGCCGCGACCAGGATCAACCCGCCGACAGCCAGGGCGAGGAAGGAGGCTGTGATCGCCGACGCCTGTTCGGCGTCCCGCAGGGTCATCCGTTCGACTTCGATGTCGCGGATTTCCGTAATGGCCTTGGTGATGTGGGTCACTCGCACCTTGTCACCGGAATCGATGACGACGCGGCGGGCGGCGTCGATCCGCGCGGGGTCCAGGGCCGCCTCGGTCAGGGGCGTGCCGAACTCGGTGCGCCAGGCGGCGGCGTCCGCTTCAGCCTTGGTGGCCAGGGCGCTCTCGTCCGGCGTCAGATTGGCGGCTTTCAAAGCAGCGATGGACTGTTCGAACTGCTCCCAGCCCTTGTGGTAGACCTCGAGGTAGTCCTCGTTTCCGGTCAACAGGACGCCGCGCATCTGTGAGTTCAGGCGAATGAAGCCCTTCTCCGCCACATGGGTGTGTTCGATGATCGCCTTGCTTTCCGCGTTCAAGCCGGCGGCGGTCTTCATTTCAGATAACTGGAAGAACACGGCGCCGATCATTGCGGCCGCCACGGTCAGCAAAAGGGCGAAGGCGATCGCCAACTTCCGCTGCATCGGAATGTTCTTCGGATTCATCTTATCGTCTCGTTACGGCTCAATACTGTCTTGCGCGTTAATTATGAAGAAACCCGGAACGGCGGACCGTTCCGGGTTGATGTTTAAACTTAGAAGGCGGTCTGGACGCGCACGGTAGCGGTATTGCCGCTGTCGTCACCGACGAAGGTCCCGGTTCTGTTATCGACCGACCAGGCGCTCCAGTGAGCCGAGATGCGCGTATTGTTCGTCGGGTACCAATTGACGCCCAGCAACCAGGTGTCGGCTTCGCCGCCGGTGAGATTGTCGCTGTAGTCCGCCGTGTCGTAGCGACCGACGATCTCCACCGCGCCGTAGCCGTCGGCGCCGAGGGGGTTCAACACCTTGGGTCGGGTCCAGGTGCCGGTGCGGGCCGAAAGCGGCGGCTTCTCACCGGTGATGAAGAAGCCGGCCGAGATGCTGTAGGCGTCCTGATCATAGTCGCGCGTAGCGGTTTCCAGCACCCGCTTGCCGCCTTCGGCCATCAGCCAGCCCGAGCGATGTACGCCGCCCAGCTCCAGACCGAGGCCCTTGCTGCCCTTGGGATCGGCGTAGGCGCCGGACGAAAGGCGCAGATTGTCATTGCCACGCGAAGAGACGACCAGGCTGCGGGCCGCCACCGAGGCGTTCGGCGTCAGATCCTCAACAAAGCCCCACCCGCCGAGGTGCAGGAAGCCAGCGTCGGTCTTGAACGGCGACCAGTGGGTGCGGCCCATCAGGGTGACGGAGTCATTCGCCGTGCCGCCGCTGATGGCGTCCCCGGTCAGCGACAACGAGGCGTGCCAAACGCTGCCGGTCACCTTAGACGTAACGCCGACGCCGTAGGCGCCGCGCTCCGGCCCGACGGTCGAAACCATCAGGCTGCGCTCCAGGAACGGAACGACATCCTCAGCCGTGCCGCCTTCGACGCCCCGATCGTTCAGGCGCTGGCCCATCGAGACCTCAAGGTCGCGACCGCCCAGCTTGGCATTGTAAGCCATGAAGGCGTTGGCGACGCTGATCGCGTTGTCGGCGAGATCGGCTTCAACCCAGTAGGTGAAACCGCCGGCGACCTTTCCCTGGCCGCCGATGCGCAGACCGCGCAGTTCAGTCGTGGTCAGGTTCCGGTCGTTGAAATCAGAACCGAAGGTGTTGGACACATCCGCCGTGATGCGCATACGGGGCTTGAAGGTGAAGCTGCCGTCCGGGCTGCGGAGTTCGGGCAGGCCAGACGCCCAATCGACCGGCGAAGGCGCAGAGGCGGCCTGGGCGGCCGGACGCGGCGCAACAGCCGGGGCGACTGGCGACGGCGTTCCCGCTGCGGCAGGGGCCGTAGCCGGGGCCTGCGACTGGGCCTCCAACTGCTCAAGGCGGGCGGACAAGGCCTGGACCTGGGCGCGCAGGGCGGAGATTTCGTCTGCAGATGGCGTCGATTGAGCGAAGGCTGACGAGCTTAGCGCGGCGAAGCCGACACCGGCCAGCAGGGCGCGTTGAATCATCATGGGGCTGTACTCGTCAGTGAATGATCGTTGACGCCAGACGTAAAGCCTGACTGTTAACGAAGGGCCAAACCTATATAAGCAGAACTGCGTATCGCCGGTTGAACGGGTTCCGAATGCAGTACAGGCGCCGCGCTTTCGCGACGGCGCCTGTTTCCGGGGAGGAAATCAGTCGGCGGTGACCAAGTCCTTGTCACCGGGTCCAGCGGCGGGATCCGGCTGGGCCGCGATCGGTTGGGCGGGACCGTTCAGCGCCGCGTGCAGGGCGGCCCGGTCCAGCTCGCCCTCCCATCGGGCGACGACGATGGTGGCCACCGCATTGCCGATGAAGTTGGTCAGGGCCCGGCACTCGCTCATGAAGCGGTCGATGCCGAGGATCAAAGCCATGCCCGCGACCGGGACCGTGGGGACCACCGACAGGGTCGCCGCCAGGGTGATGAAGCCGGCGCCGGTGATACCGGCCGCGCCCTTGGACGACAGCATGGCGACCAGCAGCAGCAGGATCTGTTGTTCCAGCGTCAGGTCGATGTTCAGCGCTTGGGCGATGAACAGGGCCGCCATCGTCATATAGATGTTGGTGCCGTCCAGATTGAACGAATAGCCGGTTGGAACGACCAGACCGACCACCGACTTCGACGCGCCGGCGCGTTCCATCTTGTTCAGCAGCGAAGGCAGGGCGGCTTCGGAGGACGAGGTGCCCAGAACCAGCAGCAGTTCTTCTTTCAGGTAGCGGATGAGCTTCAGGATGTTGAAGCCGTTGGCCCAGGCCACCAGGCCCAGAATGCCGACCACGAAGACGATGGCGGTGATGTAGAAGGTGGCGACCAGGGCGGCCAGATTGGCGATCGAGCCGATGCCGTATTTGCCGATGGTGAAGGCGAAGGCCCCGAAGGCGCCGATGGGCGCGGCCTTCATCAGTATGGCCACCAGTTTGAAGAAGGCGTGGCTGATCGATTCAAGGAAGTTCAGCACCGGTTTGCCGACGTCGCCCACCAGGGCCAAAGCCAGACCGAACAGCACCGAGACGAACAGAACCTGAAGAATATTCCCCTCGGAGAAGGCCGAAACCATGGTGTCCGGAATGATGCCCATCAGGAAGCCGGTGATGGTCGTCTCGTGCGCCTGCTCGGAATATTTGGCGACCGCGCCCACATCCAGGGTGGCGGGGTCGATGTTCAACCCGCGTCCCGGCTGGACGATGTTGGCGATGATCAGGCCGACGATCAGGGCCAGGGTCGAGAAGGTCAGGAAATAGGCGAAGGCCTTGGCCGCGACGCGGCCCACACGGCCGATGTCGCTCATGCCGGCGATGCCGGTCACGATGGTCAGGAAGATGACCGGGGCGATGATCATCTTCACCAGCTTGATGAAGGCGTCGCCCAGCGGCTTCAGGCTTTCGCCGAAACTGGGCCAGAAATGTCCGATGACGGCGCCGGCGACGATGGCCGTCAGCACTTGGAAATAGAGATGCCGATAGAAGGGTCGGCGAACGGCTGGCTCGGGGGCGGAAGGTAGCGCGATCACGGGGGACTCCTGCACTGCGGGAACATCCCGCGGTTTCCTCGGCGGCCCTCGCTGCTGACGACGAGGTTCCACCAGCAAATGTCTCGCATGGCCTGAAACCTTCAAAGCTTATTCGAAGGACAGTCTATGACATTGAATGATAAGTATGTTTATCGTTCCCCAAAGCTCAGGCTCGCGGGATTGTGCGGTTAGCCACACAAAAAATTCGCATGCTTGTGCGAATTGTCGCACAGTTCAGAAATGAAGCCGCCCGAGATGCAGAACTTTATCGAAAGAATGTCGAGTTTTGTCCTGAATCCTTGGGTGCTGTTGGCCAGCAGCTGGCTGGCGGCGAGCCTGATTTTAGGCGGCGTCGCGGGCGAGGCCGCGCGTCGTGACGCGATCGGAGAGCTGGAACGGCAGGCGACCGCCGGCGCCGCCATGCATGCGGCTGTGTTGCGCAGCGAACTGGAGAAACAGCGCGCCGTTCCCGTCATCTTGGCCGAGGATCCCGATGTAGCGAGGCTTCTGGCGACACCCGACGCCCGCACGGTGGACCGCGTGGATCGCAAGCTTGAACGTCTGGCGACCCAAACCCGCGCGGCCGTCATCTATGTGCTGGACGCCAAAGGTTTGGCTCTGGCGTCCAGCAACTGGCAGTCGCCCACCAGTTTTGTCGGCGTCCGCTATGATTTCCGACCCTATTTCACCAACGCCATGCGCGAAGCGAAAGGAGAGTTCTATGCGCTGGGCACGCGCAGCGGACGACCAGGCCTGTATCTTTCCCGGCGCGTGGATGGCGAAGACGGCGCGCCCTTGGGCGTCGTGGTGCTGAAACTGGAATTCGACGCGCTGGAATCCGAATGGCGCGGCTCAGGCGAGCCCGCCTGGGTCGCCGATCCGGGCGGCGTGGTCCTGGTGACCAGCGTGCCGGAATGGCGGTTTCGCACGACGGGCCCTATGGACGAGACGCGGCGTCGCCTCAGCCTGACCGATCTGACCCTGCGCCCCGACGCCCTCGCGCCCCTGCCCTTCCAGACGCCGAACGGCGACCGTCCCCGGCTTGTGCGCGCAGCCGTCGGCGAGGGTCGTCCCCAAACCTGGATACATTCCGAGACCGGGACCGCCACGCCGGGATGGACCCTACATCTGCTGACGCCGGAGCGAGGCGTGGTCGGGACGGCAGTGGCGGGCGCGCGCGGGCTCGCCTTGCTGATCACCAGCCTGCTCGCTCTCGCTGCGGCCCTGCTGCTGCGAAGGCGTCATCAAGCCATCGCCCGCGCGCGGGCCGAGGAGGAGGGCCGGCTGGAGCTTGAACGCCGCATCCGCGAACGCACCCATGAACTTCACGAGGCCAATCTGGCCTTGAACCGGCAGATCGAGGAGCGGCGGCGCGCCGAGGCCGCACGGGAGCTGCTGCGCGACGAACTGGTCCAGGCCAGCAAGCTGGCGGCGCTTGGCCAGATCGTCGCCAGCGTCGCCCATGAGATCAACCAACCCGTCGCCGCGATCTGGACCCATGCGGACACTGCGGTCCTGTTGCTGGAGCGGGATCAGACGGACAAGGCGCGCGACGCGCTTCGGAAGATCGGCGACCTGACCCGCCGGATCGGCGCCATCACCCAGGACCTGCGTCTGTTCTCGCGCAAGGCCGCGCCCAGCATCGACGAAATCCGGCTGGAAGACGCCATCCAGGGCGGGCTTCAACTGACCCGTGGAAGGCTGGAGGAAGGCGGGATCAGTCTGGAACGGATAGGCGACGGCGACATCAACATCCTCGCCGATCAATTCCGGCTGGAACAGGTCATCGTCAATCTGGTCAAGAACGCCGCAGAGGCCATGGAGGGCCAGGGCGACGCCCGACTGGTCCTGACGATCGAACGCCAGGGCGAGCGGGTGCGCCTGATCTTCGCCGACAACGGCCCCGGCGTCGCGCCCGAGGTGGCCAGCCAGCTGTTCACCCCCTTCGTCACGACCCGCGCCAACGGCCTGGGTCTGGGCCTGGTCATCTGCCGCGACATCATCGCCAGTTTCGGCGGCGAGCTGGACCTGATCCCCAGCGCCCGGGGCGCTACCTTTATCGCCTCGCTCAAAGCCGCCTGATGCAACCCTTCCCTTCGCAAACCGTGGCCCTGGTCGAGGACGACGCGGACTTCCGACAGGCGCTGGTGGAGCGCATGACCCTTGAGGGGCTGGAGGTGAAAGCCTTCGCCGCCGCCGAGCCTGCGCTGAAGGCTGTGACCGCTGATTTTTCCGGCGTGGTCGTCACCGACCTTCGTATGCCCGGCTTGGACGGGCGCCAGCTTCTGACCAGGCTTCAGGTCTTGGACCCGACCCTTCCGGTCATCATGATCACCGGGCACGGCGACATCGCCGACGCGGTGGCCGCCATGCACGACGGGGCCTATGACTTTGTGGCGAAACCGTTCCCCTTCGAGCGTCTGCAGGACAGCCTGAACCGCGCCTTGGAGAAGCGCAGCCTGGTGCTGGAAAACCGACGCCTGGCCGCCCTGGCCGCCGGGGACGGCGGCCATGAACTGCCGCTGGCCGGATCATCGCGCGCCATCACGGCGCTGCGGGCCACCATCGCCCAGATCGCCGACGCCCGGATGGATGTGCTGATCGAAGGCGAAACGGGCGTCGGCAAGGAGGCGGTGGCGCGTGCCCTGCACAACGGCGGCCGTCGCCGGGTGGCGCCGTTCGTCGCCGTCAACTGCGGCGCCCTGCCCGACGGCTTGATCGAGAGCGAATTGTTCGGCCACGAACTGGGCGCCTTCGCCGGCGCCATGCGACGGCGGGTCGGGCATGTGGAGCGGGCGCACAACGGTTCGCTGTTTCTCGACGAGGTCGAGAGCATGCCGCTGGCGGTTCAAGTCAAGATGTTGCGGGTGCTCGAGGAGCGCGAAATCCACCCGATCGGCGCCAACGAACCGAGGGTGCTGGACCTGCGGATCCTGGCCTCGGCCAAGATCGATCTGGGCGAGGCGGCGCGGCGGGGGGATTTCCGCGAGGACCTCTTCTACCGGCTGAATGTCGTGCGGCTGCGGGTGCCGCCGCTACGTGAGCGTCGTGAGGACATTCCCTTGTTGTTCGCCCAGTTCCTGCGCCGCGCCGCAGACCGCCACGCCGTCGAACCGCCGAGCGTGACCGACGGCGTCCGCCGCCGTCTTCTGGAAGAGGACTGGCCCGGTAATATTCGCGAACTGGCGCATTTCGCGGAACGGGTCGTCCTGGGCCTGGAGGACCGATCCGGCGTCGAGGACTCTGACCTCAGTCTGCCCGACCGGCTGCACCGGTTCGAGGGCGAGCTGTTGCGGGGCGCCCTTCAGGTCCACCGCGGCGACATCGTCGCAGTGCTCGAAGAGATGCGGATCCCGCGCAAGACCCTGTACGACAAGCTCCAGCGCCACGGGCTGAAGCCCGCCGACTTCCGCGCCTGAACGTCAGGCGGCCACAGGCTTCTTCATCCGCTCTACCGAGCCCAGCGCGGCGGCTACGCCGTCCAGCAGGCCCACCAGGGTGATCGGCTTGGACAGATGGCCGTCGGCGCCGGCGGCCCGTCCGGCCTCGACATGATCCGGCAAGGCGTTCGCCGTCAGCATGATGATCGGCGTGCGGTCCCGACCGTTCTCGGCCTCGAGCGCGCGAATGGCGGCGGTGGCGGTCAGGCCGTCCATCACCGGCATCTGCATATCCATCAGGATCAGGTCGAAACCACCCTGTTTGGCCGCTTCCAAAGCCTGCCGCCCGTCCTCGACAAGGCTCAGTTCGGTGGGCATGCCCGCCAGCATGATCTCGATGACTTTGCGGTTCGCCGGATGGTCGTCGGCCAGAAGAATGCGCGCGGGGAAGGCGACGTCGAAATCCGCCATATCGCCCTGGCTTTGCACGACGGCCGCAGCCGTTTCGGCCTGGGCTTGAGCCAAGGGAAGTTCGAACCAGAACTCCGCCCCCTGCCCTGGCCGCCCGTGGCAGTCCAGAACGCCGCCCATCAACTCGACCAGCTCTCTCGAGATGGCCAGCCCCAGTCCGGTTCCGCCAAACCGGCGCGTAATCGAGCCGTCAGCCTGCTGAAAACGGTTGAAGATGCGCGACTTCTGCTCGTCGTCGAAACCACAGCCGGTGTCGCTGACGGTAAACCGCACACGATCCTCCTCGGCGGCCACAACCGTGACGGTGACGGACCCTGCCTCAGTGAATTTCAGCGCATTGGAGATCAGGTTCGACAACACCTGGCGCAGCCTGACCACGTCGGCTTCCACCGTGCGCTCGACGAGTGGATCGACCTGAACGCCCAGGGCGACGCCCTTTTCCTCCGCTCTCGGTCTGTACAGGGCCGCGGCCCCTCGCACAGTGTCGCCCAGATCGAAGATCGACCGTTCCAGCGCAATCTGCCCCGCCTCGATCTTGGCGGAGTCGAGGATGTCCGAGAGAAGTCGCTCCAGCGTCACGCCCGAAGACCGGATCACATCGACCATTTCACGCTCACGCGGCTCCAGAGCGGCGCGTGTCAGGGCGTCCGCCATCGCCACCACGCCGTTCAGAGGGGTGCGGATCTCGTGGCTCATATTGGCCAGGAACTCGGACTTGGACCGGCTGGCGTCTTCCGCACGTCGACGCGCGACGCGTAGATCCTTGGCCTGGCTCCACATCCACAGCAGGGCGGCGCCCGCTGACAGGACGAAGATGACGCAGAAGGCGAGCAGTATCCCCTGCAGCCGCGTGTTGGCCCGCGCTGTCTCCAGTTGGGCGCGCCGCTCCGTCAACTGCTGTTGCATGTCGCCGGTGACCTGACGGATGCCGCCGCTGAACCGACGGGCGTCCGAAACACGTTCCTGACGGGCGTGATCGCGAAGCTTGACGAAAGCCTCGGACGCCCGCCCCTCGGCAAACAATATCTCGGCCTCCACATGGGTGATTTCCGACTGCCCCTCCTCCCGGAAGCGATCGACGGCGGCGCGGCGGCGGATCTGCTCCAGATCCCGGCGCGCGCCGGCGACCTGGCCCACCTTGGCGCGGGCTATGGCGCGGACCGGCAAGAGTTGCGCCGCCAGAAAGGACGCCTCTTCCAAGCCTTCTCCATAGGGCGCCAAACACTGCAGCACATCCTGCGGCGCATCGGCGGCCTCGGCCGCCATGGCGCATAGCCGGGCGTCATAGACAGCAAGGCTGGGAATGCCAGCGCGCAGGGTCAGCCGATGATGGGCCTGATACAGACGCTCCGCCTGCTCAGCATCGCCCAACTGGGCCGAAAGCCGCGAGAGGTTGTAGATGGCGTCGAAGTCGGGTCGTGGATAGTCCGGATTGGCGAGGTCGATCTCGAACTGACCGAAGGCGGCCGTGGCCCCGTCGATGTCGTTCAACTTCATCAGGCCCATGCCCGTCATTTCCCAAAGACCAGCCCGGGCCACTCTTGCATAAGGAGCCTTGTCGGGAATGAGGGAGTCGGCGTCCGCCAGCAGCTTCAACCCCTCGCCGATCTGGTCGCGATCCATCAGGGCCAAAGCCCAGATGCGGATGGCGTGGACACGGGCGAACCAGTCCGGCTCCATCGCCGCGAGCCGTCGCATTTCGTCGGCGGCGGCGGTCTCGCCCTCGTCATAACGCAGGGTCAGGCCATTCAGTTTGGCGATCCGGACGTAGCGTTGGTCCCCCTGATGGCGGGCGGCGGCCGCCAGTCGGTCGTTCCAAATCTCGGCCGTGTCGAACTCGCCCTGGTTCAGGAAAATCCAGGCCACATGATAGAGCCGCTGAAGACCTTCGCGGTCATTGCGCCTCATCGCGTCGCGCCCGAAGGCTTCCAGCGCCGCGAAATTGGTGGCGCCGGCCCGTCGCTCGACCGCCTGGGCCAGCTCAAGAGGCGAGCGCGCCCCGCTGTTCTGCTGGGCGGACGCGTCATCGACGACGACAAGGCCCCACAAGAAGCAAACGAGGGTTACAAGAACGGGTAATCTGAACATGCGGCTTCCGATTTGAACGGATATTGGCCGACATTTCGTTGAATAAGCTTTATCGGCCTCGCCCAAACGATGCGTGAGGGTGCGGAAATCAGACTCCGCGTTGACCACCCCCAGGCTTTCGGCTATAGGCCCGCCCTCTTGAGATTTCCGCGCCGTGGACGTGTGCTCCGCGGCGTTTTCCGTTCGAAGGTTTGAAATGG
>JBKBXN010000024.1:4492-22282 GCA_046314055.1 Brevundimonas sp. | reverse complement strand
TGGCCCCCGCGGCCATCTTCACATTCTTCACCTCGACGAAATTCCCGACCTTGACCCCCTCGGCCAGATCCGCCCCGGGGCGCAGCCGGGCGTAGGGGCCGATCTCGGCGCCGGAGGCGACACGCGCGCCTTCGATATGGCTGAAGCTTCGGATGCGCGCGCCGCCCTCGATCACTGCACCGGGCCCGAAGACCACGAAGGGCTCGACAATTGTCCCACCCCCGACCTGGGTGTCCCATGCGAAATGGACAGTTTCGGGCGCGGCCATGGTCACTCCGGCCGCCAAGAAGGTGTTGCGCTGAGCGGTCTGGAACAGGGCTTCAGCCTGGGCGAGTTCGGCCTGGGAATTGACCCCCATCACCGAGTCCTCCCCGGCGAAGACCGCCCGGGTCGGGTGGCCGGCCTCACGGGCCAGCTCCACCACGTCGGTCAGATAGTATTCGCCCTTGGCGTTGTCGTTGCGAACCTCGGCCAGAAGCGAGAAGAGCAGGGCGGCGGGAGCGGCCATGACGCCGGAGTTGCAGGCGGTGACGGCCAGAACCTCGGGCGAGGCCTCCTTGGCTTCCGTAATGGCCGTCAGCGTGTCGCCTTCGATGATCAGACGGCCATAGGCGCCGGGATCGCGCGCTTCGAAGCCGATCACGGTGACGCCTTCGCCCGCAAACACTGGTTCGATGTCGGTCGCCTTCAGAAGCGGCACATCGCCATAGGTGATCACCACGTCGCCCTCGAACCCCTTCAGCGCCTGTTCGGCGGCGCGGACGGCGTGGCCGGTGCCCAAGGGCGGATCCTGCACCGCGACGGCGGCCTCGCCGAGACGTTTCACTACATGGGCGCGGACCTCAGGCGAATGGATTCCAACCACCACGACGATCCGCTCACAGCCTAGCCCCTCCGCCGCATCAATGGCGTGGTCCAGCATGGCGCGGGCGCCGACGGGGTGGAGCACCTTGGGCAGGGGCGACTTCATCCGCGTGCCCTGGCCGGCGGCGAGAATGATGGCGGCGCGAGGGCGCGTCTGGCTGGTCATGAATCGTTCCGGCGTCTAGTCGTCGTTCGCCGTCTACAGCGCGCCCGCCATTCCGTCATCCTCAGGCTTGGTGCGCTATGACGAATCGAAATGAGAGTGACCATGACCGATCGCGACCTTGAAGGCTGGACCATCGCCTTCGACCTGGACGGGACGCTGGTCGATTCCGCGCCGGACCTGGTCGGAACCCTGAACCGTCTGCTGGTCGAAGAGGGGCTGCCGCCCGTCCCCATGAGCTCGGCCCAGACCCTGATCGGGTCGGGCGCACGGGCGCTGCTGGTCCACGGCTTCGAGGCGGCGGGCGCTTCCATCGAACGGGCGAAGTCTGAGGCCTTGTTCGAACGTTTCCTGGTCGACTACGCCGGCCATATCGCCGACGGATCCAGGCCTTTCGAAGGGGTGGTCGAAACCCTTGAACGACTGACGGAACGCGGGGCGACCCTGGTGGTGGCGACCAACAAGCGGTCGGACCTGTCAGAGCTTCTGCTCGATAAGCTGGGCCTAACCCGGCATTTCGCCGCCATTGTCGGGCCGGATCAGGTCAGCGCGCGAAAGCCTTCCGGCGCCCATCTGAAGGAGGCCGTGGTCAAGGGCGGCGGCGACCCAGAGCGGGCCATTATGGTCGGAGACGCAGCGCCGGACGCCGAGGCGGCGCGGGACGCAGGCATGCCCTGTATTCTGACGACGTTCGGCTACACGCCGGTTCCGGTCGAAACCCTGGGCGGCGACGTTCTGATCGACGCCTTCGAGGACGTCGAGGAGGCGATCGACGGCGTCCTGTCCGACTTCTATGTGATGCGAGCGCTGAAATTCTGAGGGCGCCGGACAGTAAATCTGGGGTCTGAACCCGCGCCCGCGCGGTTGCGGATACCCGGCGCGATGGCCAGTTTGGCGCACCCCATCGAAAGCGCCTCCCATGTTCGCCCGTTTCTTCAAAATCCCCCTGTGGCAACGCACCTTCGCCGGCTTGGCCCTGGGCGTGATTGCGGGCCTGATCCTGCGCGAACGGGCCGAGGTGTGGCTGCAGCCGATCGGCGACGTCTATCTGAACCTGATCCGCATGGTGGTGGCGCCCCTGGTGCTGTTCACCATCGCCAGTTCGATAGCAAAGCTGGGGGAGGGCGCCGGCGCCGTACGGCTGGGTGTGCGGACCCTCGTCTGGTTCGCCATCACCTCGCTGATGGCCGTCCTGGTCGGCTTCGCCTTCGGCCATATCATCAATCCGGGCGTGGGCCTGTCGAACCTGCCGCTGGGCGAGGTCAAGGACAGGGTGATCCCGACCCCGCTTGAGGTGCTGATCGGCGTTGTCCCGACCAACCCGTTCGCCGCCCTGGCTGAGGGCAAGGTGCTGCAGATCATCTTTTTCTCCGCCCTGGTTGGGATGGCTCTGGTGGCGCTGGGCGATCGGGCGCAGGGCGTGCGCCGGTTGGTGGACGAGGGGGCGGCCGTCATCTTCCGCATCACCCGCTGGGTGATCCAGCTGACGCCCTTTGGCGTGTTCGGCCTGATCGGCTCGGTCGTCGGCGGCTATGGCTGGGAGGCGCTGCTGCCCCTGCTGAAGTTCATCGGGGCCATTTACGCCGCCTGCCTGTTCCACATCCTGGTCGTCTATTCGGGTCTTTTGAAGATCCACGGCCTGAAGGTGACCAGCTTCTTCCGCGGCGCCTTCGCCGCCCAGCAGACGGCCTTCGCCACCTCGTCGTCGCTGGGCACCCTGCCGATCACCCTGCGCCAGACGGTCGAGCGCCTGGGCGTACCACAGGCCTACGCCGCATTTGCAGTGCCGCTTGGCGCCAATGTGAAGATGGACGGCTGCGGCGCCATCTATCCGGCCATCGCGTCGATCTTCATCGCCCAGTATTTCCAAATCGACCTGACCCTGACCCAGTACATCCTGATCGGTCTGACGGCGGTGCTGGGCTCGCTGGGCACCGCTGGCGTCCCGGGAACGTCCATCGTCATGCTGACCCTGACCCTGTCCACCGCCGGCCTGCCGCTGGAAGGCATCGGCTATATCGTCGCCATCGACCGGGTCATCGACATGATGCGGACGGCGACTAACGTCACCGGCCAGATGCTGGTCCCGGTGCTGGTGGCCAAGGAAGAAGGCATTCTGGACGAGGGCGTTTACAACGGTCACGTCGCCTGGCTGCCCGGCGATCCCGAGGCCGAGACGCCGGAAACCGTACAAGCCGCCGGAATCTGAAACGGACGCTTGCGCGGCGCGAACGACCGGGCTATGTCGCCGCCTCCGCAAGGCATGGATGCGTAGCTCAGCGGGAGAGCACCTCGTTCACACCGAGGGGGTCACAGGTTCAATCCCTGTCGCATCCACCATCCTTCTCCCCAAATGATCCATTGGTCGGCGCGTCAGATCTGCGGGCGACCTGAAATCGCCTTTGTCGCGCTTGTGACCACTGGCGCGAAGCGCGTCTGCCTATAGGCCCAGCCTTCGCCAGCGGCGCCTATCAGCGCCAAGTCATGAATGCGGAAGCCGGCATCAATCGACAACCAGATCGCCGATCCGCACGGAGGCTCGCCGCAATCCGCACGTGGCTTGTGTGCGTCGGATTCGCTTCAGAGCCCAAAAAATAGTAGCGATGAATATAGAATAGTCTTGACTATCTTCTCCATCGTCACACGATTGTCGTGCAGCTTCGCAGGGCCAGTTTGGGGATCCTAGCCGTGAAGACCCTTTTTCTGACAACCGTCTCTATCGTCTCCATGATCGCAGGAGGCGCCTTGGCTCAAACTGAGCCGCCGCTGAAAGACGACGCTCCGAGAGTGGACGACATTGTCGTCACGGCGCAGAAACGATCCGAACGGTTGCAGGACGTACCTGTGTCCATCAGCGTCCTGAACACTGAATCTCTTGAAGCGCAGGGCGTCAACAACGTCCTCGCCCTAAACAATCTGGCGCCCGGATTGCGGGTTTCCAGCGGTGACGCCGCCGCCAGCCCCAAGATCTATATTCGGGGCGTGGGATTGAGCGACTTCAATCCCAATGCGTCGAGCGGCGTCGGCATCTATGTCGATGGGGTCTATATCGGCTCGCCCCTGGCGCAGATGTCGGGCTTCTACGACCTGGCTCAAGTCGAGGTTTTGCGCGGTCCCCAGGGCACGCTTTACGGCCGCAACACCAATGGCGGCGCGATAAACATCACGACCAACCGGCCAACGTTCGACTGGGCGGCAGACGCCCGTACCGAGTACGCCAGCGACAACGGGGTCAATCTGGAAGGCGGCTTCGGCGGGCCGTTAGTCGACGATGTTCTCGCCTTCAGACTGGCCGGCCAATATGTGTCCCGTGACGGTGACACCCATGATCGCGTCACCGGCGAGGATCTGAACGCCGTCGAATACTACGGCGGTCGCCTGTCGCTGCTCTACACGCCCAACAGCGACATCAGCGTCCTGACCCAGATCAATCATTTCGAGAACCACGGGGACGCCACCACGCCGCAACATCGCGCCCTGTTTCCGGCCACGGCGGAGGCGACGGGCGCCGACGGCCTGTGCGCGGCCGGCGCCTACTCAAGCGGGATGTGTACGGATCTATTGGGCTATGCCGACACGGACAATGACATCCGAGCCGGCGACTATGGTCCTGAAGCAGGCAAGGACAAGGTGCGGCTGAACGGCGCCTCCATCCAGTTGGACTGGACCTTGGGGGCCGTGGATCTGGTCGCCATCTCCGCCTATCAGAACGCCAAGCGCAACGCGTTCGAGAACACGGACGTCAGCCCGTTGCGGATGATCGAAATCAACTACAGGTCCGAGTCCGAAGCCTTCAGCCAGGAACTGCGCCTTCAAAGCAATGATCCCGCCGCCGATCTGAAATGGGTGCTCGGCGCCTATTTCATGGACGAGACGATCAAGGACAACTCGACCCAGGACGTGCTGCGCGACCTGCGCCCGCTGTTCATCACGCCCGACAATCCGCTGGGGCTGAGTCCTGAGAACAGCGTGGGCGTCTTCGGCTATCCCTACACGCAGACGACCAAGAGCTACGCCCTGTTCGGTCAGGCCGACTACAAGTTCAGCGACAAGCTGACCGGCACGGCGGGTCTGCGCTGGTCGTCGGATGACCGCGACTTCGATTATCGCAGCGAGATCGAATATGGGCTGGCCACTATCCTTACCTACCAGGCGAGCAAGAGCTTCTCGGCCTGGTCCGGGCGGCTCGGGCTGCGTTATGAGCTGAGCGACGAGGCCAACCTCTACGCCACCTATAACCGCGGCTTTAAGAGCGGCGGCTTCTTCGGCGGCCTGGCCACGACGGTGGAGCAGCTCGAACCCTACGACAATGAACAGCTCGACGCCTACGAGGTCGGATTCAAGGGCCAGTTCTGGGATCGGCGCGCGCGGCTGAACACCTCCGCCTTCTTCTATGACTATAAGGACCAGCAGGTTTTCGCCCAGGTGCTGCGCAATGGACTGACAGTCCAGGTGTTGGACAACGCCGGAAACTCGACGATCTACGGAGCGGAAATCGAGGCTAGCCTGATCCCGATCGACAACCTCGATTTGTCGGCCGGCGTGTCGCTGCTTCACGCCAAATATGATGAGTTCGTCTCAGAGGGCGAGGACTATGGCGGGAATTGGTTGCCCCAGTCGCCCAAGGTCACCTTCAACGCCTCCGCCACCTATACGTGGCCGCTGGCCTCCGGCGACGAGGTGATGGTCAATCTCAACACCACCTATTCGTCCAAGGTCTATTTCGACAATTCCAACCGCGAGCGGCTGTCGCAGGACGGCGTGTGGAACACCGGGGGCCAGATCAGCTGGCGCGCCGACGCAACGGGACTGGAAGCCGGAGTCTTCGCACGGAACCTCTTCGATGAGGATTGGGTGGTCAGCATGTCGCCGATCGATAGCCTGGGCTTCGATCAGGTGATCTACAACCAGCCTCGCAGCCTGGGCGTTTTCCTGAAATACAAATACTGACCGCCCGGGCCGCAGGCATGGCCATTGCGGACCATCCGGTTTAGTGCAGCAGACTAATCGGACCTGCGAAAAAGCCATGGCGAAGCGTAACAAGGAGGCGGGCAAGAGTGTCGGTGCGGTCGATGTGTCGCTCGACACCAAGGTCAAGCCGTCTCAAGCCCGCTCCCAGCACACCTTCGAAATGATCCTCTCCGTCGCCGGAGATCTGCTGGCGGAGGTCGGGTTTGAACGATTGTCGACGAACCTGGTGTGCCAGCGGGCAGGCCTGACGCCGCCGGCCCTCTATCGCTATTTCCCCAACAAGTACGCCATTCTCGGCGAACTGGGGCGAAGGCTGATGGAGGCTCAGGATCAGGCGGTGTTCGACTGGATCGAGGCGGGCGGGCTCGAGGCGGACACCATCGAGGAGGCGATTGATCAGAACCGGCGTATTCAGGAAACGGTCAATCAGATCACACGCGACATGCCCGGCGGAGTCTGGATATTGCGCGCCATGCGCGCGGTGCCGCTGCTGCAGGACATCCGTATCGCTTCACGCGACAAGGTGGCGCGCCATACGGCCGAACGCCTGCTGGAACAGCACCCGCACTCAAGCACGGAGGAGGTCTATGCGGCGACGCGGATCACCACGGAACTGATGTTCGCCGCGACGGAAATGGTGCTCGAGGAGCCAGATGTCGATGAGGCTTTGGTGACCCGAGAGGTCTGCAGCATGGTCTGCCTCTACTACTCCCGATTTGTAGGCGGCAAGGCGCGGCCTCCCTTTGAAGACGCGCCGGCTTAACGGCGTATCCGCCCATCCAGATATTTCCGGATCGCGAGACCGAACGGCGGGCGAAGATCGCGCAGAGGGCCGAGTTCAAACGGAACCTGTTCGAAGATCGAACGGCGATGGCTGAACTCCAGAAAGCCGTCGCGCCCCTGATAGGCGCCGAATCCGGACGGCCCAAACCCGCCGAACGGCAGGCCTTCCTGAGCGACGTGGAAGATGACGTCATTGATCGTCACGCCGCCGCTGCGCGTGTGGGACAGGACAAAATCCTTTTCGCGCCGGTCCGAGCCGAACCAGTAGAGGGCGAGGGGCGCGTCACGGGAATTGACGTGTGCCACGGCGTCCTCGATCTGGTCGTAGGCGACGACCGGCAAAATCGGCCCGAAAATCTCCTCCTGCATCACCGCCATCTCGGGCGTCGCGTCCAGGATCAGGGTCGGCGGGAACCGGCGGGTCTCCGGCCTGGCGGGCGGTTGTCCCGCAGGACGAAGTTCGAGGACGCGCGCCCCCTTGGCGCGCGCGTCCTCGACATAGGCGGCAAGTCGACTGAAACTGCGCGCGTCTATGATCGAGGCGTAATCCGGACTGTCCGTCAGTTGGGGGAACATGGCCGCAGCCGCTCGGGACGCGGCGTCAGCGAAGGCTTCCACCTGATCCGCCGGCACCAGCGCATAGTCTGGAGCCAGACAGATCTGACCGGCGTTCAACGTCTTGCCGTTCATGATCCGTGCAGCGGCCACGCCTAGGTCGGCGCCGCTCGAGACGATGGCGGGGCATTTTCCGCCCAGCTCCAGCGTGACCGGCGTCAAGGTCTTGGCGGCGGCCGCCAGCACCATCCGACCAACGCGGGCGCCGCCGGTGAAGACCAGATGGTCGAACGCCTGCGCAGCGAAAGCCTGACCGACGTCTGAACCGCCGGTGACGACAACGACTTCATCGGGGGCGAAGACGCCCTCGATCAGGGCTTTCAAAAGGGCGGACGTCCGCGGGGTCAGCTCGGACGGCTTGATCATCGCGCGATTGCCTGCCGCCAGAATGCCGGCGAGGGGACCGAAGACCAGGAATACGGGGAAATTCCACGGCGCGATCAATCCGACGACGCCCTTGGGCTTCGCCTCGATCCGCGCCCGGGCGCCGAACAGACCCAGCAGGGCGGGCGTCGGTGAAACCCGCTCAGGCCGCATCCAGCGCCGGACATGGGCGCGTGCATGCTTCAGCGCGCCGATGGAGGCGGCGATGTCGGTCAGTCGGGAGGCTTCTCTCGCCCGTGTCCCAAAATCCTCGGCCATGGCGTCGATCAAGGCGTCCTGATGATCGACGAGCAGGCCAATGCAACGGTCCAGACGGTCGATACGGACGGAGGCGTCAGGCGGACCCTCGCCCGACGTCTTGGCCTTCATGCCTTGGAGGATGGAAGCAAGTTCCTGTTCGGGCGTGTCCATGGGCTCCATTCCGAAAATACGCGCGCCTGTTCGATAGCTGTCTTGACGCCGATCCGGCGCGCCGTAAAGATAGCGAAGACTACTTTTGTGCGCGGGGACATACTATGACTTGGACCAATACGGCGGACCGGGCGCTCCGTGCGCGTGCGGAAGCCGTGATTCCAGGCGGGATGTATGGGCACCAGTCGGTGATGCTCCTGCCGGACGACTATCCCCAGTTCTTCTCGAGAGGTTCGGGCGCCTACCTCTGGGACGCCGACGGCAATCGCTACATTGATTACCTTTGCGGCTACGGCCCCAGCCTGTTCGGCTATGGCGTAGAAGCGATCGACCAGGCCTATGTGCGCCGGATGTCCCAGGGCGACACCCTGACCGGCCCCGCTGAGGTGATGGTTGAGTTGGCCGAGGCCTTCACCGCCCAGGTGACTCACGCGGATTGGGCGATGTTCTGCAAGAACGGCACCGACGCCACCACCATGGCCCTGATGGTGGCGCGCAATCATACCCAGAAGAAGACCATCGTCCGTGCGCGCGGCGCCTATCACGGCGCGGCGCCCTGGTGCACGCCGCTGTCGCTCGGCGTCACGACCGAGGATCGCGCCAACCAGATCTTCTACGACTATAATGATGTCGAAAGCCTGGAGGCGGCGGTGGCCGCCGCCGGTTCCGATCTGGCCGCCATATTCGCCTCGCCGATCAAGCACGACACCTTCGTCGATCAGGAGCGGCCGACAACCGCCTACGCCACGCGGGCGCGCGAGTTATGTGATGAGCATGGCGCCTTGCTCATTGTCGATGACGTTCGTGCAGGGTTCAGGCTGGCGCGGGATTGCAGTTGGTCGCTGGTCGGGGTTCAGCCGGATCTATCGACCTGGGGCAAGGCCATCGCCAACGGCCACCCCATCTCGGCCCTTTTGGGTTCGGAGAAGGCGCGGGGCGCGGCGGCCTTTGTCTATGTCACGGGTTCCTACTGGTTCTCTGCGGCCCCGATGGCGGCGGCGCTGGAGACCCTCAAGCACATTCGTAAGACCGATTATCTCGAGACAAACCTGGCCCTGGGCAAGCGGCTGCGGTCTGGACTGGACGAAGCGGCAGGGCGGCACGGTTTCGCGCTTCGCCAGACCGGGCCTGAAGAGCTGCCTTTGATCATGTTCGAAGAGGATGCCGACATGGCCAAGGGCTATTTCTGGTGCAACGCCCTGATCCGACGCGGCGTGTACTTCCACCCCTGGCACAACATGTTCTTCTCGGCCGCTATGACCGAGGCCGATATCGATTTCACGCTGGAGGTTGCGGACGAGAGCTTCAAGCTTCTCAAGGCGGCCGGCCCCTTGGAGCCGGTGGCCAAACTGCAGATGGCCCACCACGCCATCCACTCGATCCAGCCACTCTGAGCGAAGGGGCGTGTGACCATGTCGAGCGGCTTGATATGTCTGGGACTGACGACCCTCGATGTGGTGGCTCTGCCCATCGACGCCCTGCCGGCGGACGAGGGGACCATCCTTGTCGAAAGGATCGTCGTCGCACCCGCTGGAACGGCGGGCGGGACGGCGTTGATCGCCTCTGTTCTGGGCGTGCAAACACGTCTGGCGTCGGCAGTCGGTGGAGACTTGGCGGGCAGGGTGGTGCGTTTGGGGCTGGAAGAGCGGGGCGTCGATCTGTCCCTGTTGGAAACCCTGCCTGACCTGCCGACCTCGACCACGGTGCTGGCCGTGAACTCGCGGGGGGAACGTCCCAATTTTCACGCCATGGGGGCGGGGGTCTTCGCCGGGGTCTCTGCGGCGACAGCGGCCGCTGCGGGCGCCACGCGCTTTCTACATTACGCCGGGGTCGGGGGCCCGCTGCTTGACGGCGGACCGGGCGCGCAACTGGTCGCGTCAGCGCGCGCGAGCGGCGCTGTCGTCACATGCGACCTGATCGCGCCGCAACCGACCGCCATGGAGGAGTTGCGGCTTCTTCTGCCGGCGGTGGACTATTTCCTGCCAAGCGCCACCGAGGCCGTTATGCTGTCAGGCTGTGAGGATCTGGCGGATGCGGCGCGGTTCTTTGTGGACTGCGGGGCGGGCGCTTGCATCATCAAGGCCGGCGCGCGGGGCGCCGTCGGCTGTCTTGACCGCGAGATCATCCTCGTGCCGGCCTATGATATTCGTCCGGTGGACACCACCAGCTGCGGCGACGCCTTCTGCGCGGGCTTTATCGCCGGTCTCGATCGAGACCTCTCCGCGCTGGAGGCCTGTCGTTTCGCCAGCGCCACGGCCGCTCTGGTGGCTCAAGGCGCTGGCACGTTGGGCCTTCTGACGACGGCGGACGATGTCACCGCTGCGATGAGCAATCTGTCGCCGAGGGCCGTGAGCGAATGATCCATCCAGATGAGGCGGAACTGCGGGCCGGCATCGTCGCCGTCATGCAGGCGATGGACGCTCGCGGTTTGAACCGCGGAACATCCGGCAATGTCTCGGCGCGGCTGGGCGATGCGATACTGGTGACGCCCAGCGGCGTGCCGCCCCTGCGCATGACCGCCGACATGATCGTGCGTGTGGACGCCGACGGCTCGGTTGCGGCCGGAGCGCTCAAGCCGTCCAGCGAATGGCGGATGCACCAGCGGCTGTTGCAGCGGCGGCCGGACGCGTCCGCCGTCGTCCACTGCCATTCACGCCACGCCACCATTCTGGCCTGCGCGGGCACGCCCATACCGCCCCTGCACTATATGGTCGCGGTCGGAGGAGGCGCCTCCATTCCGGTCGCGCCCTACGCCACCTTCGGGTCGGAGGCGCTGGCGGACGCCGTCGTCGAGACCCTGGGAGGGCAGTATGCGGCGCTGATGGCGAACCACGGCCAGGTGGTCGTCGCCCCCGGTCTCGACCTCGCGCTGCTGATCGCTGAAGAAGTGGAGGAGCAGGCCGCCGTCTTCTGGGGGACTGCGGCCCTGGGCGGCGCAAAACTTCTGGATGAAACGGAAATGGCGCGCATCCTTCAGGCTTTCCGAAAGTACGGCCAGCAATGACGCCGCCCGTCGCCAGCACGCAAACCTCCACACGCGCCGCGGCGGCCAGCCTGACCG
This sequence comes from Brevundimonas sp., assembly GCA_046314055.1. Lineage (GTDB taxonomy): Bacteria > Pseudomonadota > Alphaproteobacteria > Caulobacterales > Caulobacteraceae > Brevundimonas. The sequence goes on along the minus strand of JBKBXN010000024.1, from coordinate 11,030 downwards.
TCGGCATTGTCGCCCTTTTGATCGCGGGACTTCAGCCCCTGGTCCTTGGCGGTCTTCTGCGTGAAGGCCGTCTGACCGAAGCTGAAATCGGCCTGACGGCGATGGTCGAGTTGCTGACGCTCGGGCTGACTTGCGGCGTCGCGGCGGCCCGACTGAAACCCGAACACATTCGTCTTCGTCTGATCCTCGCCGCCCTGGCCCACGCCGGTGTCACCCTGGCCGGCGTCGGCGCGACCGGCTTGTGGATCATCGCTGATCGCGCGGTTGCGGGCGTGTTCGAAGGACTGATGCTGTGGGGTACGATCAATATGATCGTTCGCGCCCACAATCCCGAACGGGTGGCTGGTGTTTTCGCCACGACGCAGACCTTGGGCCAACTGCTCGCCGCCTCAGGCCTAGCCCTCTTCGTCGTGCCTCGGTTTGGCGTCAACGGCGCGCTCGTGGTTCTGACCGGCCTGTCGGTCCTCGCAGCGCTCGTCGCCGGCGTAGGGCCGAGCCGATATGATCGTCTGCCGTCGTCGCCCGGCGGGAAGGGACCGATCAACGCCGCCGCAGTCGCCGGCCTGGTCTCCATATTCCTGTTCATGGCCTTCATCGTCGCCACATGGGTCTATCTGGAGCCGCTGGCGGCCCGATCCGGTCTGACGCCCCAGGCCGCCGGCCTGACCATATCGATCGCCCTAGGCGCTCAGGTGGCGGGCGGGGCGGCCGCAACGGCGCTGGGCGGTCGGTGGCGAAGCCTGCCTCTGTTGCTGGGGGTTATCCTGATCTACGCAGCCGTGCTGCTGGTGCTGGCCAGTCGGCCGTCGCCCCTCGTCTTCATGGCCGCCATGGCCGTGTTCGGGTTCCTCTGGATGTTCGCCCTACCGATCCAGACGCAGAGGATGATCGAAATCGATCCCACACGGCGCGCCGCACTTCAGGTCGGGGCGGCGCAATTGTTGGGCTCGGCTTTCGGCCCGCTTTGTGCGGCGCTGCTCGTGCAAGATACTGGGTCGGCGCAAGCCCTGATCCTCGGCGGGGCCTTTTTAGGCCTCTCCGCGTGCCTCTTGCTCGTCAGTGCGAGACAGAGTTGATCCGCAGCGATCCCGCCGGCGAGACTTTGGTCTGCGAGCCGTCTGCAGCCATTGGCGGCTCGATCGTAAGGCCTTCCGCCGCCAGCTGAAAGCCATCGAAGCCTGGGGGAATCTAGAGCGCCAGCATCTGGGCGCGATCTAGCAGTCCGTCCTGGCCGCCAACGGCGATGACGGCACAGGGTCCCCAACTCCATCGATATGGCGCACCGTCTGCCGAACACCGGACTCGTCCTCTATCCCGACGCCGAGCACGGCGGTATCTTCCAGCATCAGGAGGTGTTCGCGCCAAAGGCCGTCGTCTGCTGCCGCAGACTAGTCCAACTTCACAAACGCCAGGGAGCCTCCATGTTCACTCGCCGACAGATCCTCTCCGCGTCCGCCGCAGCGGCTGTTCTGCCCGGAACCGTCGCCTGCGCGACAATGCCCGGCGCCGCCCCGCCCGCAGGATTTGTGCGGCGCGAAGGGGCGTCCTTCACATTGGACGGCAAGCCCTACCGCTACGCAGGCGCCAACGCCTGGTACCTGCCTTGGCTGGGTGCGGCGGCCGACTACGGCGACAACGCTCGGCTGGGACGCGAGCTGGATCGTTTGAAAGCGGACGGGGTGAACAACATCCGCGTTTCCGCTTCGGCCGAACTGTCCCCGCTGACGAATTCGGTGCGTCCGGCCTTTCGAGACCGCGGGACGGACTATAACGAGACGCTGTTGGCGGGCCTGGACCGAACTCTGGCCGAGATGGGCCGGCGGAACATGAAGGCGGTTCTGTATCTGACCAACTTCTGGGAGTGGTCAGGCGGGATGATGACCTACCTCCACTGGGTCAATGGCGGTCGCTATATCAACATGAACGATCCGGCCCATCCCTGGCCGGAATTCGCCGATATGAACGCAGACTTCTATCGCAGCCCCGAGGCGGTGGCCCTCTATCACCACTACATCCGCGCCGTGGTCGGTCGCACCAATACGATCACGGGCCGCGCCTATCGCGACGATCCGACGATCATGAGCTGGCAGTTGTCGAACGAGCCCCGGGCGGCGGGGGACCTGGAAAAGGTGCGCCAGAATCAGCCGGCCTTCCTGACTTGGGTCAACAGCACCGCGCGCTTGATCAAGTCTATCGCCCCCAACCAGTTGGTTTCGACCGGCAGCGAGGGGCTGAAGGGCTCGGGGGAGCGAGCCGAAATCGTCGCCGATACCCACCGCTCGGCCGACATCGACTATGTGACGACCCACATCTGGCCCGGCAACTGGGGTTGGCTGGATCGGCAAAACATGGCCGGGACCCACACCAACGCAAAAGCGCAGACCGCCGACTACATCGCCAAGCACGTCGATATCGCTCGCGGCTTGAACAAGCCGCTGGTGATCGAAGAGTTCGGATATCCCCGCGACGGCGACCTGTATGATCCGTCGGTTCCTACGACCATGCGGGACGACTTCTACGAGACGATCTACCAGGCGGCGCTGAACGATGCGCGCGCCGGCGGGCCGGTCGCGGGCACCAACTTCTGGGCCTGGAACGGCGAGGCCCGCGCGGCTCACCCCGACCATCGTTTCAAGAGCGGCGACACGGCCTGGCTGGGCGATCCGCCGCATGAGCCGCAGGGTTGGTATGGCGTGTTCGACACCGACGCCTCCACCCGGGCGCGTATTCGCACGCACGCCGCCGCCATGCGCGCACTGACCATCTGATCGTCAACCCCTCAGGCAGATGGTCGATGGCGCATACGGCATGGGAGGCGAGTTAGGCCATGCGCCCCTGCCTTGGGTGGGCCGGACCGCTGGACGAGGCCTGCCGGATCGGCAAGAGCGGCTGCGCGGCGCCGCGAGGCTCTGATCTTGATCGGCATCCCAGCGATCCTTGAATATCGCCGGTCAGAAGGCTGAAATTATATTTCAATCCTACTTCTTGCCGCATCGTGCTTCTTGCCCTTTCTGGGCCATTCAAGCTTGGGCGTATGGCGCGCAGACGCTGACGAGGGAGTGATGAATGAACAGGTTGAAAAATCTTTGGTGCGCGGCCTTGCTGTCTGTCGCCTTGAGCGCGCCCGTTGCAGCCTGCGCCCAGACGCTGCAGGTTTCCCCGGCGAACGAGGTTCAGGCGGGTAGTCAATCCCTTCCTCTGCATGTCGGCGGCAGGGTGCAGCAGCGAGGCGGAGCCTACTTCAGCCAATGGCCCGGCGCCTATTTCGAAGCCGCCTTCAGCGGCCAAGAGGTGTTTTTCCGCACGGGAGAAGGCGATGTTCATCTGCGCGTGACGGTGGACGGCCGAGCAGTCTCTGTCCTGAGGCCGGGTCAGGGGCTACATCGAATCGGCGGCTTGGCCGACGGCGACCACCGTCTCCGCATCGAAATCGTCAGCGAGAACCAGACCGCGCCGGTCCATTTCGAAGGCGTCTTCGGCGTTCCGGCCCGCGCCATGGTCGTCCGACCCCGTGATCGACAGATCGAATTCATCGGCGATTCTCACACCGTGGGTTACGCCAACACCACATCGATGCGCGACTGCTCTGCCGTGACAGTGTGGGAAACCACGGACACCGGCGCCGGGATCGCAGGCGTACTCGCCAGACGATACGACGCCGACTACCAGGTGAACGCCATTTCCGGGCGAGGCGTGGTGCGAAACTATGGCGGCATGGCGCGGGACACCTTGCCACAAGCCTACCCCTTCTCCTTGTTTGACAAGCAGGTCTGGTACGCCGACCCGGCGTGGCGGCCGCAGGTTATCGTCGTGGCTCTGGGCACCAACGACTTCTCGACCGAGCTGACGTCTGACGAGCGGTGGAAAACTCGAGAGGCCCTGACGGAAGATTATGAGATCGCCTACGCCGCCTTCCTGCGCGGACTCAGGCTGAGGTCTCCCGACGCGCGCATCGTGGCGTGGGGCGGGGAGGGCGGCGAAATGGCGGCGGCCTCTCAGCGCGTTGTGGCGCGTCTAAGAGCAGAGGGGGACGCGCGCATCGTCTTTGCCCCTGTTGCGGGGATGGGGCTGAACGCCTGTCACTGGCATCCCGACCTGGCCGACGACCGGGCGGTCGCAGCCGCTGTAGCCGCCGTGCTGGATGGGGACGCCGACCTATGGGCCGCTCAATGAGTCCAGCTTCCGCCTGCGAAGGCGGAGTGGTTCAAGACCAATCAGATGCGGCTTAACGCGCATGGAGGAACGGGTATGGGTTTCAAGGCGATAACAGCGGCCTGTGCGGCCTTGCTGGTCCTTGGCGCGACAGCGGCCTCGGCGCAGACGACGGGGCGTCTGCAACTGGATCAGTCCGGCCCGGTTATCGCGCCGGAGGTCTACGGCCAGTTCATGGAACAGCTGGGGACCGGCATCGACGAAGGCGTATGGGTGGGCCCGGACTCAGCCATCCCCAATACGCACGGGTTCCGCAATGACGTGGTCGCCGCGCTGAAGGCGCTGGATGTGCCGGTCGTCCGCTGGCCGGGCGGTTGCTACGCCGACATCTATCATTGGCGCAACGGCGTCGGCCCGCGGGCGCAGCGCCCCGTCACCCTGAACCGCTGGTGGGGCAACAAGGAAGAAAACAACGCCTTCGGCACCCATGAATTCTTCGAATTCGCCGAACTGATCGGGGCCAAGACCTATCTCAGCATCAATCTGGGCACCGGCACGCCGGGCGAGGCCGCAGACTGGATCGAATACATCACCTCGCCCACCGGTTCGCGCCTGGCGCAGGAGCGGCGCGCCAACGGCCGGGAACAACCGTGGAAGATCGACTATCTGGGCGTCGGAAACGAGCCTTGGGGATGCGGCGGGCGGATGCGCCCCGCCTATTACGCCGACCTGTTTCGCCAGTACGTCGGCTTCGTCAAACCGAACGACGCGACCGTGGTCGCCGCGGGACCGGATGCGACCAACTACGACTGGACGCGCACCCTGATGACGGTTGCGGGCAAGGATTTCGACGCCCTGTCCCTGCACTACTACACCCTGCCGACGGGCGACTGGACGACCAAGGGACCGGCGCTGGGCTTTGACGAGGCGCAATGGCGCGCCACCTTCGAACAGACCTATCGCATGGCCGAGATGCTCCGCGAACACGACGCCATCATGGACGAGACGGATCCATCAGGCGCCAAGATCCTGGCCGTCGACGAATGGGGCGCCTGGTATGACCCCACGCCAGGGTCCCCAGGCGGTTGGCTGCAACAGCAGAACAGCCTGCGCGACGCCCTGCTGGCGGCGGTGAACTTCAACATGTTCCATCGCCATGCCGACCGGGTGCGGCTGGCCAATGTCGCCCAGATGGTCAATGTGCTTCAGGCCATGATCCTGACGGACGGCGAGAAGATGGTGCTGACCCCCACCTATTACGCCTTCCAGATGTATCGCCCGTTCCAGGGCGCGACGGTGCTCCCGCTCAGCCTCGAGGCGCCATCCTATGGGACGGTGAAGGTGGTGGACGGGACGGCGGCGCGGGGAACGGACGGCAAGGTTCACCTCGCTCTGGTCAACCTCGATCCTCGTAACGCCCAACCGGTGTCGTTCGATCTGGAGGGCGCACAGCTGCGCGCGGTCACGGGCCAGGTCCTAACGGCGGGCCAGATGGATGCTCACAACGGGTTCAATACGGCCCCGGTCGTCGAACCGGCGCCTTTCCGCGATGCGCGCGTGTCCGGCCGTCGCCTGACGACCACGCTTCCCGCCAAGTCGCTGGTCGTGCTGACGCTGGAATAGGCGATGAGAAGTCCCATCAGAACGGTTCGTCTCTGCGCCACAGCCGGTGCGATCTTGGCAGGCTTGGCCGGCGGCTCGATCGCGTCGGCGACGCCCAACCGCCAGAGCGAGGGCCAAGGGCGGGTCGCGAGCCCTGCTCAGGCAAATCCGTTGATGGCGAGCCTGTTCACCGACCATGGGGTTCTGCAGCGTGATCATCCAATCTCGGTCTGGGGGCGGGCGTCTCCCGGCATAGAGGTCGAGGTTTCGCTGGGCGCACTGACGACCCAAGCGCAGGCCGGACCGGACGGCCGCTGGCGTGCGGTCCTGCCGTCCTCGCCGGCGGGCGGTCCCTATGTGCTTTCGGCCAAAAGCAGCGACGGCGCGGTGCAGACGCTTCAGGACGTCATGGTCGGCGACGTCTACCTCTGTTCCGGCCAGTCCAACATGGAGCAGCCCGTTCGCTATGCGCAGCGGGCCTGGGATCCCGTGGCCGGCGACAAGGATGGGATCATACGTCTTCTGACGGTGACCAAGGACAGCGCGCCCGCGCCGCTTGACGCCCTGGCGCATCCTGTCCGTTGGGCCCGGGCGACGCCTCAGACCGTTGAGGAATTCTCCGCCGTCTGCTTCTTCTTCGGTCAGTCCGTACGAGAGGCGGAAGGCGTGCCGGTTGGCCTGATCGCGGACTCCTGGGGCGGATCGTCGATCCAGGCCTGGATCGATTCAGACCATCTGCAGGCGCTGGGCGGACACGAGGCGGCATTGAACGCACTGGACGTTT
>JBKBXN010000024.1:0-4482 GCA_046314055.1 Brevundimonas sp. | reverse complement strand
ACCAGCGCGAGGGCGTTCAGCTCTGGAGCCGCGTATGGCAGGACTGGTGGGCGCAAGCGTCCGGCGATCGCCCATGGTTGGAGCGAGGCGGTGATTGGGCTCCGGTTCCGGCCATGATCCCCTGGGAACAGTGGGGCGTCCCGTCGCTGGCCGCCTTCGACGGCATGGTCTGGTATAGACTGGACTTCAACCTTACCCCCGCCCAAGCGCGAACCGGTGCGGCGGAGATTTCGCTGGGCATGGTCGATCAGATCAACCTGACCTGGCTGAACGGCCAGATTATCGGTGTCGGCGAGGCGGGAAATCAGACCTACGTCATACCGGCCGGCGCACTGAAGCCCGGCCGAAACCAACTGATGATCAATGTGCTCGACAGCTGGGGCGACGGAGGCGTGTTCGGGTCGCCGGACACGCGCGTCCTGCGGCTGGGCGACGGCGCCGAAGTGGCGCTGGACGGCTTCGGTTGGCGTTACCGTCCGGTCGACGCCCGCGTCGGCCAACCGCCTCGCGCCCCCTGGGAAGCCCTGTTCGGCCTGTCCACCCTATCGAACGCCATGATCGCGCCCCTCCATGACTACGGCCTACGGGGCGTGCTCTGGTATCAGGGCGAGTCCAACGTCGGTTACGGGCAAGACCGTTATCAGGAGTACCTCGCCGAATTGATGGCCGACTGGCGCGCCCGCTTCGGTCGGGCGGACCTGCCGTTCCTTGTGGCGCAGCTGGCCGATTTCGGCGCGCTGCCGGAAGAAGGCGGGCCGTCCGGCTGGGCCGAGATTCGCGACGCTCAACGCCGCGCTATCGAAGCCGACACGAACGCCGGAATGGCGGTGACCATCGACCTCGGCGATCGGCATGACATCCACCCGGGGCAAAAGCGCGAGGTGGGGCGACGTCTGGCGCGGGCGGCGCAGGCTGTGATCTATGGCGGCGCCGAGGCGAGCGCAGGTTCGAAAGCGGGGCCGGCGGCCCAGTCCGCTGTTCGTCTTGGCGACAGCGTGCATATCCGGCTGCGCGATGCGTCGGGCTTGAGAAGCCTGGGTTCCGACCAGGCGATCGGCCTGGAGCTGTGCAGCACGGACGAGAGCGACTGTCGCTATGCCCAAGGCCGGGTCGCAGATGACGATTTGACGATCACGGGTCTCCGTTCGTCCGACACTGTGGTCAGATACGGTTGGGACGACGCGCCGGTGTTGAACCTGTTTGACGCAGCCGGCCTGCCCCTGGGACCGTTCCGCCTATCGATCCACTCCGAATAAAGCGCGTCGTTTATCGGTTCATCTTGCACAGATGATCGCGCGCCAATCGACACCGAGGGCGTCAGCCAACGCTGCGACCAGCCGCCTCGCGGCGAAGCGTCGGGCGGCAGGGCGACCGATCAGACGTCCGGTACTTCGCGCCCAGGGGGCACGTTGACGCCCATCGATTTCAGATAGGCGCGGATATTGCGCGCGGCCTGACGAATGCGCTGCTCGTTCTCAACCAGGGCGATGCGGACAAAGCCCTCGCCGTTCTCGCCGTAACCGACGCCCGCGGCGACCGCGACCTTGGCGTGGGTCAATAGCTGCTTCGAGAACTCGAGACTGCCCAGATGCGCCAAGGCCGGGGGCAGAGGCGCCCAGGCGAACATGGAGGCGGCGGGCTTGGGAATCTCCCAGCCGGCGCGGGCGAAACTGTCGACCAGAACGTCCCGGCGACGGTGATACAGGGCGCGGTTCTGATCGACGATGTCCTGCGGCCCGTTCAGGGCTGCAACGGCGGCCGCCTGGATCGGCGTATAGGCGCCGTAGTCGAGGTAGGACTTCACTCGCGCCATGGCGGCGATCAGCTTGGGATTGCCCACGGCGAAGCCGATGCGCCAGCCGGCCATGCTGTAGGTCTTGCTCAGCGAGGTGAATTCGATCGCCACATCCTTGGCGCCCGGCACCTGCAGGATCGAGACGGTCGGTTTGCCGTCATAGTAGAGTTCAGAATAGGCCAGGTCGCTGATGATCCAAAGGTCGTTGGCCTTGGCGAAGGCGACGACCCGCTCATAGAAGGCCAGATCGACCGTCTCCGCCGTCGGGTTCGACGGATAGTTCATCACAAGGATCTTCGGCCGCGGCACGGTGTAGGCCATGGCGCGCTCGAGACTTTCGAAATAGCGCTCGTCCGGCGTCGTCGGCACGCTGCGGATCGCGGCGCCGGCGATGATAAAGCCGAAGGTGTGGATCGGATAGGACGGATTGGGCGCCAGGACCACGTCGCCCGGCTCGGTGATGGCCGTCGCCAGACTGGCCAGACCTTCCTTGGAGCCCATGGTGACGATCACCTCGGTCTCGGGGTCCAGGTCCACACCGAAGCGGCGGCCATAATAATTGGCCTGGGCGCGGCGCAGGCCGGGGATGCCTTTGGAGGCTGAATAACCGTGGGCGTCGGGCTTGCGCGCCACTTCGCACAGCTTGTCGATCACGTGCGGCGGCGGGGGCAGGTCGGGGTTGCCCATGCCGAGATCGATGACGTCCTCGCCGGCCTGACGGGCGGCGGCTCGCATGGCGTTTGTCTCCGCGATCACATACGGAGGCAGGCGCTTCATGCGATAGAATTCTTCGGACATCTCAAACTTCGTGGGTGGAGGATTGCGGGGCGCCAGCGATGCCACCGATGCAGGCTTCGCGAAACAGAAAGATGATCGCCGACGGCGATTGCTCGCGAAAAACTTGTGCCGGACGCTCTATCGCGTCCGGTGAACGCAAGAAGCTTGCGAGGAGGCGGCCCGTCAAGGGCTCGGGGTCTCAGGACGTCAGAACGAGCGGTTCATCGGCGATTCGACCGGGCGCATGAGGGCGGAACTGCGGCCCCCGCCGGCGCCGCACATAGTCGGACAGGCCGCGCACCTCGGCCTCATCGACACCGTCGCGTTCCATGAGACGACGCACGATGGGATCGGCCAGAATCTCGTCCAGGGTCAGGTCACAAGGCGCCATAATACAGCTCCGGCTCTTGGTTTCGGCCCCCGACCGAGGAGATAGGGAGGGGCGCCTGAGGCGCCAGTCTTGCGAGCGGATGTCTTAGAAATTTCACGCCCCAGGCGCTCCCGCCGAAGGGCGTAATCCGCAGGCTGAGCGAATTGCCGATTGCGTCATGCGCGGCGGAGCGCCACCTTCGCCGCCAAGACAGATCAGACGAGGACGCCGATGGCCCGCAAACCCAACTATAGTTTCGAACGTCAGGAACGTGACCGCGCGGCCGCAGCCAAGGCGGCCGAAAAGGCGGCCGCCAAGGCCGAGCGCAAGGCTGCCGAGGCGACCGAAAAGGCGCCGTCCGACGAGGACTGAGGCTGAACGGCAAAATCTATTCGTGTTTTCGTTGTTTGAGCGGCTGCAAAGTCCTATTCTCGCGCGATGACACGCTGGACCCCCGAAAGCTGGAGAACCAAGACCGCCCTGCACATGCCGGCGGACTATCCAGATCCCAACGCCCTGGCCCTGGTCGAAGACGAGCTGCGCGCCCTGCCGCCGCTCGTCTTCGCCGGCGAGGCGCGGCGCCTGACGTCGAAACTGTCCCAGGTGGAGCGCGGCGAGGCCTTCCTGCTCCAGGGCGGCGACTGCGCCGAGAGCTTCAAGGAGTTCTCGACCGACAACATCCGCGACACATTCCGCCTGATTCTCCAGATGGCGGTTGTCCTGACCTTCGCCGGCCGCAAGCCGGTGGTGAAGGTCGGCCGGATCGCCGGCCAGTTCGCCAAGCCGCGCTCGTCGCCGCTGGAAGAGATCGACGGCGTCGAACTGCCCAGCTATCGCGGCGACATCATCAACGGCATGGGGTTCACGCCGGAAGAGCGCGCGCCCGATCCCCAGCGCCTGATCCGCGCCTACAACCAGTCGGCCTCGACCCTGAACCTGCTGCGGGCTTTCGCCGGCGGGGGCTACGCCGACCTGTACAACATCCATCGCTGGACCTTGGGCTTTGCGGGCGACAACGCCGCCGGCGCCCAGTACCGCGAACTGGCCGACAAGATCACCGAGGCCCTAGCCTTCATGGAGGCCGTCGGCGTCACGCCCGAAACCCATCCTGACCTGAGCCGTGTCGAGGTCTTCACTAGCCACGAGGCCCTGCTGCTGAACGTCGAGAGCGCCCTGACGCGACTGGACGGCGGCTCGGGCGAATGGTTTGACACCTCGGCCCACATGCTGTGGATCGGCGAACGCACCCGCCAGCTGGACGGCGCCCACGTCGAGTTCATGAAGGGGATCAAGAACCCCATCGGCGTGAAATGCGGGCCGACCATGACGGCCGACGACCTGCTGCCGTTGATCGACGCCCTGAACCCGGACAATGTCTCTGGTCGCCTGACCCTGATCGGCCGCTTCGGTCACGACAAGGTCGGCGAACGCCTGCCCAAGCTGATGCGCGAAGTGAAGGCATCGGGCCGCAAGGTGATCTGGTCGATCGACCCGATGCACGGCAATACGCTGAAGGCCGGCAACGGCTACAAGACCCGGC
>JBKBXN010000023.1:0-23231 GCA_046314055.1 Brevundimonas sp. | reverse complement strand
AACCGCCGGGTGATGCTGGCGTCGGCCTGGCTGAATCTCTGGAACAGGCGTGAGGCGTGGTCCGAGTCGAAGCCGACCCCTGTGTCCTCCACCTCGACCTGCAGCATCGCGTCCCCATCGTCGGCCTCGGTCAGGGCGACGCGAACGGTGACGGAGCCGGCGTGGGTGAACTTGACCGCATTGGAGATCAGATTGGTTAGGATCTGGCGGATGCGGGTGCTGTCGCCGACGAAGGCGCCGTGAGCATCGGCGCCCCGCTGGACCCGGAACTCCAGCCCCTTGTCCTCGGCGCGCAGCCGCATGATGTCGAGCGCCGCCGCCAGGGCCTCGTCTAGGTCGAAGGTTCGGGCTTCCAGTTGCAACTGGCCCGCCTCGATCTTGGACACGTCGAGAATGTCGGACACCAGCCGTTCCAGGGTCTCGCCCGAGGCGGCGATCAGGGCGACCATCTCCGCCTGGACGGGGTCCAGCGCCGTGCGCGACAGGGCGTCGACGATGCCGATCACCCCGTTCAGAGGGGTTCGGATCTCGTGGCTCATATTGGCCAGGAAGTCGGACTTGGCCTGGTTGGCGGCCTCGGCGGCCGCCTTGGCTTCGATCAGCGCCTGCTCGTCGGCCACCTTCTGGGTCACGTCGCGCGCCACGCCATAGATGCGGTCGCCGAACCGCCGGGCGCGCCATTCCAAGGTGATATAATGACCGTCGCGGTGGCGATAGCGGTTGGTCTGGCCTAGCGCAGGATCGCCGGGACGCCGATTGGTGACCTCAATGATGGCCTTGCGGGTGGCCTCCTGATCGTCGGGATGGATCAGGGTCGGCAACAGGCTGCCGACCAGTTCTTCCGGGCGATAGCCGAGCACCGCGAACCAGGAGGCGCTGGCCTTGACCACCGGCCCATTGATGTCGCGCACCACCAGCAGGTCCAGCGACACCTCGAAGAAGGTGTCGAGATCCACTTCGGGCGTGGCGCCGAGTGCGGGCGGGTCTGTGATCGGGACGCTGATCATTGCGGGGCTATCCTTACGGAGCCCACCGTAAAGCTCAGCTGGTTAAGGACGCCTTGTCTTCAGTAGGCGAAATCCGCGTAAATACGCTTCACATCGCCGCACCAGGCCCCGTGATACAGGTCCAGCAGCCGCTCGGCCGGGGTGACGCCGCTGTCGGCGATGTCTTCCAGTTCCGACAGATAGCCGCGCTCGTCCACCATGCCGCCCGAGAAGCGCGCCCGGTTCTTCAGACCCTGTTTGGCGATGTTGACCAGATCGACGGCGATGTCGCGCACGCTGCGACCGGCGACTTCCGCCTTAAGGCCTAACCGGGTCACGTCGCGGCGCAGGCGCTCGTGGTCGGCGATGTCCCAGTCCTTGACAAGGTCCCAGGCGGCGGCCAGCGACGGGGCGTCGTACAGGACGCCGGCCCACAGGGCGGGCAGGGCGCAGATCCGGCTCCACGGGCCGCCGTCGGCGCCGCGCATCTCCAGATAGGCTTTCAGCCGCACCTCGGGGAAGAGGGTGGTCAGGTGGTCGTTCCAGTCCTTGATCGTCGGATATTCGCCGGGCAGGGCGGGCAGTTTGCCGGCCTGGAAATCGCGGAACGACTGGCCCGAGGCGTCGACGTATTTGCCGTCGCGCTTGGCGAAATACATCGGGGTGTCGAGCGCATAGTCGGCATAGCGCTCGAAGCCGAACCCGTCCTCGAACACAAAGCCCAGCATGCCGGTGCGGTCGGCGTCGGTGTCGGTCCAGACGTTGGCCCGCGCCGACAGGAAGCCGTTCGGACGGCCCTCGGTGAAGGGCGAACAGGCGAACAGGGCGGTGGCGATCGGTTGCAGCGCCAGGGAGGTGCGGAACTTGGCCACCATGTCGGCTTCGGAATCGAAGTCCAGATTGGCCTGGATGGTGCAGGTGCGCAGCATCATGTCCAGGCCCAGGGTTCCGACCTTGGGCATATAGGCGCGCATGATGTCGTAGCGGCCCTTGGGCATGACCGGCACCTGTTCGCGGGTCCACAGCGGGTCGAAGCCGGCGCCCAGGAAGCCGACGCCCAACTGGTCGGCCACCTGTTTGACCTCCATCAGGTGCTGGCCGGTCTCGTTGCAAATGTCGTGGATGGTCTTCAGCGGGGCGCCGGACAGTTCGAACTGGCCGCCGGGCTCCAGGCTGACCGAGGCGATGAAGCCTTCGTCATTGCGACGCTCCAGCCCGATCAGGACGCCGTTCTCCTCGACGCGCGACCAGCCGAACCGCTGCAGACCTTCCAGCATGGCCTTGATGCCGTTCGCGCCCTCATAGGCGGGGCGAGCCAGGGTGGTCTTGTCGAAGCCGAACTTCTCGTGCTCGGCGCCGATCCGCCACTGGTCCTTGGGCTTGGCGCCCTTGGACATGGCTTCGATGAGGACGTCCCGGCTCAGCGGCGCGTTGTCGGTCATGCGTCAGATCCCCTCGGGCGCATCGCGAGCGACCGTGTGTCGCGGCTAGATGGGCGAGGTTTGGGTCCGGCTCAAGGGGGCCGTCCGTGTGGGTTTACATTTCGGAATGTTGCGAAATAATGAGATTGAAAAACGAGGGCGGGCTATGGTGGGGCAAACTGGAAATCTGCGGACCGCAAATGCGGTCTGTCACATCGATATCGCAGGACCGGATATCGGCGTCCTGGGCGCATTCTACGGCGCGGTTCTGGGCTGGACGGTCGTGCCGCGAGGGCCTGGCTACAGTCAACTCAAGACGCCGACCCTGGACGGCGGGCTGGTCGAGGCGGAGACGGCCAGTCTCACGCTCGGCGTGGCGACGCTGGACCTGAACGCCGCTCTGGAAGCCGCAGTGGCGGCGGGTGGCGAGGTCGTGATGCCCCTGACCGATAACGGGTGGGTGAAAAAGGCCCAGATCCGCGATCCCGCCGGCAATCTGATGACGCTGATCCAGGCGTGAGGCTGGATGACGCCACGCTGGACGAAGTCTTGCGCGCCCTGGCGCATCCTGACCGGCGGCGATTCTGGAACGCCTGTCTGGATCAGGAAAGATCCGCGGGGGATCTGGCGGCCTTGTCGGACCTGGCGCTCGCCAGCGTGTCTGAACATTTGAAGGTGCTGCGCAAGACGGGTCTTCTGACCTTGGAGAAGCGAGGTCGCTTCTGGTTCTATCGCGCGGATCGCCCGACCTTGGACGCGGTCGTCGAAAGCTTGCGGCTGTTGGAGGGCGACGATGGGACGTGAGGCGCTGACGCAGGCGGAGGTCGGACGAGACGCGGGGGAGGTTCGCGTCCTGCTGGAAGCGCGCGAGATGGTTCTGCGCGGCGATATTCGTCGGCGTTACGCCCTTGCGGATGTGTCGGGCGTCGGGGTGGAGGATGAGGTCCTGCACTTTGTGGCCGGCGGCGAGATCGTGCGGCTGTTCCTCGGCGCCGAGACGGCGCGCAAATGGGCCGAGGCCATGCTGAAGCCGCCACCCAGCCTGACGCAAAAACTGGGCCTGACCTCAGGACGTCGGGTCTGGGTGCTGACTCCGATCGACGATCCCACACTCCAGGACGCGATCGGCGATACGGCCGCCGAAGAGGCGCTGGCTGACATGGCTTTGGCCGTCGTGGAGTCCGATGCGGCGGTGGAGGCGGTGCTGACAGCCCACCGCCGCCGGCCGGAAGCCGCGCTTTGGCTGGTCTATCCAAAGGGCGGCAAGGCGTTCGGGGACAGGGCGGTGCGTCAGCGTTTGCGCAGCGCCGGCTATCGCGATTCCAAATCCTGCGCCGTGTCCGAGCAATGGACCGCGACCCGCTACGCCTTGCCGAAAGGCTGAAGTTTCAGCGCTCCCAATCCCCCACAGCCGCCTGCCACTGGGTCATGGCGGCGATAGCGGCGGTGTCGGCGCGCAGGATGCGTGGACCCAGGGAAACGGCGGTGGTGAAGGGCAGGGACCGCAGCCGTTCGCCCTCTTCCGGCGAGAAGCCGCCCTCTGGGCCGATCAGGATGGACCAGGGGCCTTCTCCGGCGTCGCGCAACGCGGACCCCGCCGGCGCGCCCCCCGTCTCGTCACAGAACATCAGCCGGCGGCCGGCCTCCCAGCCGTCCAGCAGGGCGTCCAGCTTCACCGGATCATCGACCGGGGGCACGTCCAGGCGACCGGTCTGTTCGGCGGCCTCTTCGGCGATGGCGTCCAGCCGGTCCAGGCGGATTCGGTCGGCGTTGGTGCGTTTGGTCAGGACCAGCCGAACCCGGCGCGCGCCCAGTTCTGCGGCCTTTTCGACGATGGTCTCGACCCGGGCCTTCTTCACCACGGCGACGATCAGCTCCAGATCGGGGCCGTAGGTCTGGGGCCGCGCCTGTTCCTCGGCACGCAGGATGACGCCCTTCTTCAGGACCTCGGCGATGGTGCAGCGCCATTCGCCGTCGCGGCCGTTGAAGACCAGCAGTTCGTCGCCGAGCTTCAGCCGCATGACCTGGGTCAGATAGCGCGACTGGTCGAGGGTGGGGGCGACGGGGGCAGCGGCTTTCAGCTCGCCCTTCACATGTAAACGTATCATCGGCTCAATAGTGATAGCGGCATTGGATGATTTCCAAGCCGGTTTCGGTCATGCGGTAAACGAGGCGATGTTCCTGGTTGATGCGTCTGGACCACCATCCCTTCAGGTCGCCTCTCAGCGGCTCGGGCAGGCCCGATCCCGTGAACGGGGTTCTGGAGCATTCCTTGATCAAGGCGTTGATCTTGGAGACGATCTTTCGGTCGGTTTCCTGCCAGTGGAGATATTGGCTCCAAGCGCGGCCAGAGAAGACGACATTCACTCGATAAGCTCGCGCACTTCACCGCCGCCTGCGTCCAGCTCGGCGATGGACGCCATCAGCTCTTTGCGATTGGCCGGGCTGCGCAGCAGATAGTCCGTCTCCTGCCAGGAGGCGAAATCCTCCAAGGACATCAACACCGCCGCCGGCTTACCGCCCTCCCGGGTGATGATGGTGTAGTCGTGGTCCGCCGTAACCCGGTCGATGGCCGAGGCGAGGTTCTTGCGGAGTTCGGTGACAGACATCGCGTTCATGGTCTTCGTGTACCATATTGCGTACGTTCCGACAATCGGGATCATGGGAGCCCAAGGTGCGTTCCGTCCAGCGCGTCGAGCAGTCGAGGAGACGAACCGCATGACCTGGCTTTCCACCTGGGCCGACAAGGGTCTCAGCCCCGACGCCGCTCTGGAGGCCTTCGACGGCTTGCCGGCCGTGACGACGATCGAGATGATCGGGACGTGGCGCGGTGCAGAACTGCCGACCGGCCATCCCCTGGACGGGCTGCTGGCGCGCTACGGCTGGCGGGGCAAGCGGTTTGAAAGCGCGGAGCACGTCGATCCGCTGCTGTTCGATCACCGCGGCGAGGTGATCGCGGTCGATCCCGGGCGGCTGCCGCTGGGCCTGGCCTTGACGCTGCCGCACCTGGCGCGGACCAATAAGGCGGTGGAGGCGTTCAGGGCCGGGCTGCCGCTGTTGCGCACGCGCAAGCCGAAGGCGCGGCTGCGCGCCGTCCAGCATCGCGGCCTTTTCTCGGCGGCCATGGTCTATGACGACCTGCCGATCATCGACTGCTTCCGGCGAGTCGATGAGACTCGGGTGCTGGGACTGATGGACTATCGCCGCGCGCCCAAGCCGTTCTTCTTCCTGCTGACGCGAGAAACGCCCGCCTAGAGCGTCCGCGCGATCAGCAGCTTCATGATCTCGTTCGTGCCGCCGTAGATGCGCTGCACTCGCGCGTCTTTGTACAGCTGGGCGATGGCGTATTCGTTCATATAGCCATAGCCGCCGTGCAGCTGCAGCATCTCGTCGATGGTCTCGCCCTGGATGTCGGTGACCCAGTATTTGGCCATGGAGGCGGTGGCGGCGTCGAGCTGGCCCTTCAGGTGCAAGCCGATGCAATGGTCGACGAAGACCTTGGCGACAGTCAGCTTGGTCTTCACCTCGGCCAGCTTGAACTGTGTGTTCTGGAAGTCGATGACCCGCTTGCCGAAGGCCTTGCGCTCCTTGACGTAGGCGAGGGTCGCCTCCAGCCCGCGCTCTGCGGCGGCGACGCCCTGGACGGCGATGTTCAGTCGTTCCTGGGGCAGTTGCTGCATCAGCTGGACGAAGCCCTGGCCCTCGCCGCCGCCGATGATGTTGTCGCCGGGGACCTTCACGTCGTTGAAGAACAGCTCGGAGGTGTCGTTCCCCTCCATGCCGATCTTGTGCAGGTTCCGGCCGCGCTCGAAGCCTTCGGCCCCGTCCGTCTCGACCACGATCAGGGACGTGCCCTTGGCGCCCTCGGCCGGGTCGGTCTTGGCCACGACAATAATGAAGTTCGCCAGCTGGCCGTTGGTGATGAAGGTCTTGGAGCCGTTGACGACATAGCCGTTGCCGGACTTGACCGCCGTGGTCTTGACCCCTTGCAGGTCGGAGCCCGCGCCCGGTTCGGTCATGGCGATGGCGCCGACCAGTTCGCCGGACTGGAGCCGCGGCAGCCAGCGCGCCTTCTGCTCCTCGGTGCCGTAGTGCCAGATGTAGGGGGCGACGATGGCGTTGTGCAGCGAGATGCCGAAGTGGTCCGCGCCCTTCCAGCCCAGCTGGCGCATCAGCACGACTTCATGGCGGTAGTCGCCGCCCATGCCGCCGTCTTCCTCGGGCATGGACAGGCCCAGCAGGCCGTCGGTCCCCGCCTGGGTCCACAGGTCGCGCGGCACGCTCGAGTTGGCGATCCAGGACTGGACCTTCTCGGGCGGCGCGTGCTCGTCGATCCATTTGCCGACGCTGTCGGAGAAGAGGGTGATCTCTTCTTCACGCATGAAATCGGGGTCGGGGCTGCCCAGCACGTTCATCGGTTTCGTCCCTGTGATCCGAGGGCTTCGCGCCCTTCTGGTTGGAAAGAAAAACGGGCCGGCGAAATCAGCCGGCCCGTTCCATCGTCAGTCTAGGCTCAGAAGGCCTCGGCCGGCATGGCCATCAGCACGTCCGCGCCGGTCTTCATCTTGGCCAGGTGGGCGCCGGCGTCGGGCAGGATGCGCTCGACGAAGTAGCGGCCGGTCTGGAGCTTGGTGGCGTAGTAGGGGTCGGTCGAGCCGGCCTCGACCTGGGCCTGGGCCACCTTGGCCATCTGCGCCCACATATAGGCGAGCGCCGTCAGGCCGAACACGTTCAGATAGTCGGTCGAGGCGGCGCCGGCGTTGTCCGGATTGGCCATGCCGTTCTGCATCAGCCACATGGTGCCTTCCTGCAGCTTCTTCTTGGCGTCAGCCAGGCCGTCGACGAAGGGCTTGATCGCCTCGTTCGAGCCGTTCTCGGCCACAAAGGCGTCGATCTCGCCGAACCAGGTCATGATGGCCCGGCCGCCGTTGGCCGGCAGCTTGCGGCCGACCAGGTCCAGCGCCTGGATGCCGTTCGTGCCCTCGTAGATCATGGTGATGCGCGCATCACGCAGGTACTGGCTGGCCGGGAAGTGTTCGGTATAGCCCGAACCGCCGTGAACCTGCATGGCCAGCGACGCGACGTGGAAGCCCTTGTCGGTCAGATAGGCCTTCAGCACGGGGGTCAGCAGGCCCATGTAATCCTTGGCCTTGGTCGCCACGGCCTCGTCTTCCGACTTCTCCAGATCGGCGTGCAGCGCGGTCCACAGGATGAAGGCCTGGCCGCCTTCGACGAAGGCGCGGGCCTCCAGCAGCATGCGGCGCACGTCAGGGTGGACGATGATCGGGTCGGCGGGGCCGTCGGGGTTCTTGGGTCCGGTCAGGCTGCGGCCCTGAAGGCGGTCCTTGGCGAACTCGGCGGCGGCCTGATAGGCGGCGGTGCCTATGGCCAGGCCTTGCAAGCCGGTGCCCAGGCGGGCCTCGTTCATGACCACGAACATGTTGTTCATGCCACGGCCTTCTTCGCCCAGCAGCCAGCCCTTGGCGCCGTCATATTGCATCACGGCGGTGGCGTTGCCGTGGATGCCCATCTTGTGCTCCAGGCCGGCGCATTCGAGCGTGTTGCGCTCGCCCAGCGAGCCGTCCTCGTTGACCAGATATTTGGGCACGACGAACAGGGACAGGCCCTTGATGCCCGGAACCGCGCCTTCGATACGGGCGAGGACGGTGTGAATGATGTTGTCCGAGAAGTCGTGCTCCCCCGCCGAGATCCAGATCTTCTGGCCGGTGATCGAGTAGCTTCCATCACCATTCGGGACGGCCTTGGTGCGCACCATGCCCAGGTCCGTGCCGCACTGCGGCTCGGTCAGGTTCATCGTGCCCGACCATTCGCCCGAGACCATCTTGGGCAGGTATTTGGCCTTGATCTCGTCCGAGGCGCTGGCGTGGATGCCGGCATAGGCGGAGGAGGTCAGGCCCGGGTACATGGAGAAGGCGGCCGAGGCGCCGGCGGTCATCTGACCAAAGGCGGAGGCGACGATGCTGGGCATGCCCTGGCCGCCGTAGGCCGGGTCGGCGGCCAGGGCCATCCAGCCGGCTTCCGACATGGCCTTATAGGCTTCCTTCCAACCCTTCGGACCGGTGACGACGCCGCCCTCGGACCAGTGGCAGCCTTCCTTGTCGCCCGGATTGTTGATCGGAGCGATGACCTCGTCGGCGAACTTGCCGCCTTCCTCCAGGATCTGGTTGACCAGATCCGAAGACACGTCCTGGAAGCCGGGCTGGTTGGTGTAGCGATCGATCTCCAGCACCTCATTCAGGATGAAGGTGAAATCGCGGACGGGCGACTTGTAGGCCATGGGGGTCAGGCTCTCGCTTTGAAGGGGTGGTGGTGGTCGTGGTTGAGACGCGCGCGCAGCAGCTTCTCATAGTCTTCGGCGCCGGGCAGCAGGTCCGGACGATGTTCGCCCAGCTTGGACTCCATCCAGGCGCAGGCGTCTTCCGCCGTCTGAATCGCGCCCTCGATGTCCTCCAGCTGCTGCTTCAGCGTCTCGATCTGGGCGCGGTGGCGACGCAGGGCCACCGCCATCTGGTGGACGTTGTGATCCTTGCGGTCGTACAGGTCCAGCATCTCCTGGATTTCCTGCAGGGTGAAGCCGATACGACGGCCTCTCAGGATCAGCTTCAGCCGGGCGCGGTCGCGGGCGTCATAGACGCGCGTCTGACCCTTGCGAGCGGGCGTCAGCAGGCCCTTGTCCTCATAGAATCTGAGGGCGCGGGCCGTGGCGTCGAACTCGCGGCACAGCTGGCGGATGGAATAGGTGCGGTGATCGTCGGCGGTGGCCATGGGGCACCATAACTTTACGTGCGCGTAAAGGAAAGGCTTTACGTGCGCGTAAGGGTAAGCTTTCGCCGCAGGACCTTCAGGCAAAGAAAAGCCCGGAGCCTTGGGGAAGGACTCCGGGCGCGACGACCGGGGCATGAGGGGGGAGAGGGCCCCGGCGATCGATCTGTGTTGCGGCCCTGCCGCGAAAGGGTCGGGGGCCGCGAAAGGTTCAGGCCGTGCGGCGGCCCAGGAACACCGCCAGGGTGAAGACCAGCAGGATGGCGTTGACCACCGCCAGACCGATGTCCTGGCTGAGGGCGTGGATGAGCAGCATGGTCGACTCCATCACGATCAGCCCGGCCGAGGCGGTCAGCAGCAGGGGACGACCGACGCGCCAGGACGCCAGCGGCGCCAAGACGCCGAACGCCAGCACCAGTTCGACCACGCCCAGACCGCGCACCATGTTCTCGGGCGCAACGGCGGGCCAGCCCATCAGGGTGATGAGGTTGGTCATCGGCTCGGTCAGCTTGGCGTAGCCGGCGGCGATGAAGAACATCGCGATCCAGCCCTGCAGGGTCCAGAGGGCGACATTCTTGTAGACGGCGCGCGAGCGTGACTGGGCGACGGGGAGGTGTGTAGTGGTCATCGGGGAGGGCCTAATTCGTAACAGCCGCGATATCGGATTGCGTGGCTCCGTTCGCAAGGGGGGATATAGCGGCGTCTTCCGATTTTGTCATCACGCGATGACATCAATCGATGACATCAGTTGATGACTTTGTGTTTCAGGGGCGGCGCGAGTGACCCGATTCGCGCCGGCCCAGCAACGGGTTCTGACGATTTTTCGACCGATCAGGGGTCTTCCGGCTGCGGCCCCGGCGTCTGGACGATCAGATCGCCGGGCTGGCAATCCAGCTCGCGACACAGGGCGTCCAGGGTCGAGAAGCGGACGGCGCGAGCCTTGCCGGTCTTGAGGATCGACAGATTGGCCAGGGTCAGGCCGACGCGGTCAGACAGTTCGGTCAGGGACATGCGGCGTTCAAGCAGCTGCCGGTCCAGTTGGATCATGATCATGGCGTGCCTCAAACCGTGGTCAGTTGTTCGTCGCGCATGGCCGCCCCCTGGCGGAACACCTCGGCCAAGATGAAGACCACCAGGATGCCCAGCCAGGATCCGAGGTCGAACTTATAGTCGATCGCGGACTGGCCGATGGCCTGGGGTGCGACGAAGACCAGCATCAGGGCTGTCAGCTGGATGCCCAGCAGGCCGAAGCCCACGGCCTGGAGCCGTTTGACATTGGCCAACTCGAAGGCGTCGCCCTGGTTCACCGACAGCAGAATGCGGCGCAGACGGTTGATGATCCACCAGGTGAAGCCGCAGGCAAGGAAGCCGCCCAGAATGGTGAGGCGTTCGGCCAGGCCGATAGGGGTCCTCGGGTCGCTCGGCGCGTCCCTCAAGCCGTCGATCAAGCCGGCGGCGAAGTCGGGCGAGACGAGGCTGATCAATAGGGCGCCGCCGGCAGCCACGGTCGCCAACATGACGAAGACATTCAGGAAGCCGAGCAGCCACCGCAGCGCGCTGGCGGCCGAATATTTGCCTACGAGTTTCATCTGATAGCCCTCCAATGGGTCGCCCTCCGCGACGCCTTAGTGACTATCGATATGGTCTTATCGATAAACAGACAAGTATATTATCGATAAACGAGATGAAGCTTTCGTAAGGTTCGGCTCAGGCGGTGAAACCCCAGGCCGTGCGCGCGGCCTCCAGCCGGGCCAGTTTGGCCTGGAACGGTCCCCAGTCGTCGCTGGCGTCGATAGCGGCCCAGATCGCCTCCACCTCGTCGATCAGCATTTCCTCTGGTTCGCGGGCGGCGAACATCGGATGCTCCAGCCGGTCGATCCGGTCGGGCTCGTGCTCCAACAAGGCGAAGCGGAAGGCGTCGAAGGCTTCGCCCTGGTACAGTTTGGCGCGCGGTCCCGACAGGGCGCGGGCCGAGGAGGCGAAGCCGCCGAACCAGTCGAAGAACAGCGGCTCCCAGCGCAGGGCCTCGCCGCCTTCCCGCAGAAGGGCCAGGGTTGCGTCCACCAGCCTCTGGTCCGCCGCCTCGCCCAGGCTCAGCACGCCCAGCCGCATCAGGAAGGCCGCGCGCAGTTCGCGGATATAGGCGGGGCCGAAACTGTTCAGGGCGTCGGTCAGGGGCTCGACCTCGGCGACCAGTTTCAGACAGCCGGCCAGTTGCGTCAGGTTCCAGAACACCGCCTCGGGCTGGCGCGCGAAGGCGTAGAGGCCGTTCTGGTCGAAATAGGCGGCGGTGAAGCCGGGGTCATAGAAGGGCAGGAACCGCCAGGGGCCATAGTCGAAACTCTCGCCCGTGACGTTCAGATTGTCGGTGTTCAGCACCCCGTGGACGAAGCCCGCCGCGATCCAGCGCGCCGTCAGTTTCGCCGAGGCCTCGACGATGGCCCGCAGCAGGCCGGGCGCGTCCCCGGCGGCGACCGTCGGATGATACAGGCTGCGGACGTGCTCGATCAGCGCCTCGATCTGATTCACGCGGCCCAGATAGGCCGCGCGTTGGAAGGTGCCGAACCGGATGTGGCTGTGCGACAGGCGAACCAGCACGGCCGAACGCGTCGGCGACGGTTCGTCGCCGCGCTCCAGCGCCTCGCCGGTCTCGATCAGGGAGAAGGCCCGGCTGGTGGGCACGCCCTGGGCCTCCAGCATCGCGGCCGCCAGCACCTCGCGCATGCCGCCCTTCAGCGTCAGCCGGCCGTCGCCGCCGCGCGACCACGGCGTCTGGCCAGACCCTTTCGTCCCCAGGTCGAGCAGTCGGCCGGAGGCGTCGCGCATCTGCGCCGCCAGGAAGCCGCGCCCGTCGCCCAGGTCGGGGTTGTACTGGCGGAACTGATGCCCGTGATAGCGCATGGCCAGAGGGCCGGGCTGACCGGGCAGGGGCCCGAACCGGCCGAAGGCGGCGATCCATTCGGTGTCGCTCAGGTTTTCCAGGCCGACTTCAGCCGCCGCGCGGTCGTTGCGGAACCGCAGAAGGGTCTGGGGGAAGTCCGCTGCGGCGACGGCGTCGGCGTAATCCGGTCCCAGATCGAAGACGCGCGGTTCGGGGCGGTAGGCGGGGGAGGGGGGCATGGGGGCTAGGTGCGTCGCCCGGTCTGGTTTCGCAACCTGCTTTTAGAACGCGAATATGGCCACGGTTTTGATTGAACCTCCCGCGCGCCTCCGTATTATCGGTCGCAGATATCAGGTCGCACCGCGCGGCCAGGCCGGCGTCGTCTCCCAGAGGAGATGACGAATTCGGTCCGACGCCCGTCGATAACCTGGCGTCACGACAGCTCATCCTTTCGACTGGAGGCCGCCGTGGCGAGCAAATTCACTCTCGACTTCCTCAAGACCGAGGCCGCCTCCGGCTCGGCCCTGGCCCTGGCGGCCATCGCCGCCGTCATCGTGGCCAACTCGCCCTGGTCGGCGGACTATTTCGCCTGGCTGAAGAGCGATCACGTGCTTCAGCTCGGCCCGATCCGGCTGGAGGAGACGATCTCCGACTGGATCAAGGAAGGTCTGATGGCGATCTTCTTCCTCGTCGTGGGGCTGGAGATCAAATACGAGATCGTGCGCGGCGAGCTCAGCGATCCGCGCAAACTCGCCACGCCGGTGCTGGCGGCCATCGGCGGCATGGCCGGGCCTGCGGCGGTCTATCTGCTGCTGTCCGGAACCCTGGGCGCGCCGCACGCCGGCTGGCCCATTCCACTCGCCACCGACATCGCCTTCGCCCTGGCCATCTTCGGCTTCGTCGGCAAGGGCTTGCCGTCGTCGCTGCGGGTTTTCCTGCTGACCCTGGCCATCGTCGACGACCTGGGCGCCATCGCCCTGATCGCCGTCCTGTTCAGCGAGGGCGCCCACTGGACGCCGCTGTTCTGGGCCCTGGGCCTGATCGCCGCCGGGGGCGTGGTCGCCCACCGGATGCGTGTTCCGACGCCCTTCTGGGTCCTCGGCTTCGCGGCTGTCTGGTATCTGACGGTGCTGTCGGGGCTCAGCACCTCCCTGACCGCTGTGGCCTTCGCCATGATCGTGCCGATCAAGGCCCGCAGACAGGACGGTCAGAGCCCGCTGAAGGATGCGATCCACGACCTGCACCCGTGGAACGCCTATCTGGTGCTGCCGTTGTTCGCCTTCGCCAAGGCCGGGGTCTCCTTCGCCGGCCTGTCGATGGACCAGGCCTTCGCGCCGCTGGTCATCGCCATCGCCCTGGGCCTGTTCTTCGGCAAGCAGATCGGCGTCTTCGGCGCCGCCTGGCTGGCCTCGGCGCTGAGGATCGGCGCTCGCCCGACCGGCGCCACCTGGCTTCAGGTGTACGGTGTCTCGCTGTTGTGCGGCGTCGGCTTCACCATGAGCCTGTTCATCGGCGTCCTGGCCTTCCCCGGCGCGGTCGATTCGCCCGAACAGGTCGAGGTCAAGCTGGGCGTCATCGGCGGCTCGATCCTGTCGGCCGTCGCGGCGGCCCTGGTGCTGGGAATTGCCGGTCGTCGTCGCAAGATCGATCCGGCCGCCCTCAAGCCCGAAATCGAGCCGATCGGCTCAGGATCGGGTCAAAACTGACGCAACGTCAGCATTTTATGTCGCTTCCTTGTCACAGGAAGGTCGAACTGCGGCGAAAAATCGTCGCGGCGAACAACGCTCGCTTGTACCTCGGCCCGAAGCGGGCTTAGCCTCTGCCGTATTGAGCGCGTCTCCACGTAGAGGCGGGCCGAATGGGAACTAGGAAACGCTGCGGTCGCCCGCGCGACCGGGCTTCAGAGCCGGGAGGACGCCTCGTGCGCCACACTAACCGCTATCTCAGGACCACCGTGTCCGCCGCCGTCGTCGGCGCCGCCGTCTTCGGTTTTGCCGGAATCGCCTCCGCTCAGGAGGCGCCGGCCACCATCGATGACATCATCGTCACCGCGCAGAAACGCGAACAGAGCCTGCAGGACGTGCCGATCGTGGTCACGACCCTGTCGCAGGAAATCCTCGACGGCGCCGGGGTGCAGGACATCAAGGATCTGCAGATCCTGACGCCCGGCATGACCGTCACCTCGACCCAGTCCGAAGCCTCGACCACGGTCCGTATCCGCGGCGCCGGCACCGTCGGCGACAACCCCGGCCTGGAATCCTCGGTCGGCGTGGTCATCGACGGCGTCTATCGCTCGCGCAACTCGGTCGGCTTCGGCGACCTGGGCGAGCTGAGCCGCATCGAGGTGCTGAAGGGGCCGCAGGGCACCCTGTTCGGCAAGAACACCTCCGCCGGCGTCATCAACATCATCACCGAACGCCCGTCGTTCGATCCGTCGGTCTCGGCCGAACTGACCGCCGGTAACTTTGGCGCCATGGGCGGTTCGGTCTCAGCGACAGGTCCGCTCAGCGACATGATCGCCGGCCGGATTTTCGTGGCCCATCGCGAGCGTGACGGTTTCTACGACGTCAACGTCGGCGACGGCCCGCGCACCCTGACCGAGGACAACACCCAGGACTACTGGACCGGTCGCGGCCAGCTGCTGATCCTGCCCAGCGACGACGTGTCGATCCGCCTGATCGCCGACTACACCAAGCGTGACGAATACTGCTGCTCGGCGGTCCAGACCCGCGTCGGCCCGACCCAGGCCTTCATCGCCGCCCTGACCGCCCCCAACGGTCCCGGCCAGCGGCCGCCCGTCGCCGGCTTCGGCACGGTGCCCTTCAGCCGGACCGCCTATTCCAACCGCGAGACCCCTCAAGAGATCGAGGACATGGGTCTGTCGGCGGAAGCCACCATCGACCTGCCCAGCCTGAACGCCACCCTGACGTCCCAGACCTCGTGGCGCGACTGGTCGTTCCAGCAGGGCATGGACCTGGACTATACGGGCGCCGACATCCTTCACCGCGAGAATGACGGGTCCAACGGCTACGGCGTCGACAACCTGACCCAGGAATTCCGCCTGGCTGGCACGACCGACAAGTTCGACTGGCTGGTCGGCCTGTTCGCCACCAAGGAAGGCGTCTATCGCGACGACTCCTATTCCTACGGCGCGGATTACAACGGCTTCGCCTCCTTCCTGCTGACGGCGTCCCTGCCGGCTGCGGTGGGCGGCCCGAGCCCGAGCCGACTGGGCTGCTTCACCAATCCGCAGGGCTTCCTGGTGACCGCCGCCGCCCCCAACACGCCGCTTTGCGTCGTGGGCGCCGTGGCGCCGAGCGCGAGCGCGCCTCTGTTCTCGGCCGGCAAGGCCTATGAAGACCACTATTCCCAGGAGTCCGAGTCGGTCGCCGTCTTCACCAACAACACCTACCGTGTGACCGAGGCTTTCGACATCAATCTGGGCCTGCGCTACACCTATGACAGCAAGCGGCTGCTGGGCTTGCAGGACAATCTGGGGACCAATGGCGCGGCCTGCGGCGGCGCTCTGGCCAACCAGAACCCGGCCAACCGCGCCGTGTCGCTCATCCCTGGAACCGTGAACGTCGGCACCCCGGCGGCGGCTCTGGGTCTGCTCTGCCTGCCCTGGTCCAATCCGCTCTACGACAATCGCCGGATCCAGGAGAAGTTCAGCGACACCGACGTCAGCGGCACCATCAAGGCGTCGTACCGGCTCAACCCGTCCATCATGGGCTATGTCTCCTACGCTCGCGGCTACAAGGGCGCCGGCTATAATATGGACCGGGTGCAGACGGGCGTGACGCCGGACGCCTCGCTGTTCTTCGACGCCGAGACCGTCGACAGCTACGAAGCGGGTCTGAAGACGACCCTGTTCGACCGCACCATGCTGTTGAACATCACCTACTTCGATCAGAAGTTCGAGAACTTCCAGCTGAACACCTTCCTCGGCACCGCCTTCGTGGTGGAGTCGATCCCCGAACTGACCTCGCGCGGCGTCGACGCCGACATGGTCTGGTTCACCCCGGTCGAGGGCCTGTCGTTCCAGGGCGGCGTCACCTATACGGACGCCAAATACAACGACTTCACCGCCAACGATCTGTCGAACCCGGCCCGCTTCCCGGCCCTGTCCCTGCTGCCAGGCGCCCGCGCCTCGTTCGCTCCGGAATGGTCGCTGACCGGCGCCTTGGCCTTCGACCGCTCGCTGGGCGGCGGCCTGCGCGGCGGCTTCAACCTGTCGGCCAAATATTCGACCGACTACAACACCGGCTCGGACCTGCTGCCCTACAAGGACCAGGAAGCCTTCACCGTCGTCAACGGCCGCATCACCATCGGTGCGGAAGACGAGCGTTGGACCGTCGACATCTGGGGCCAGAACCTGCTGGAAGAAGAATACACCCAGGTCGGCTTCGCCGCCCCGCTGCAGGGCACGGCCTTCACCAACACCACCACGCCTCAGGCCGACGGCACCTATTATAATATCGCCACCGACACGGCGACCTACAACGCCTACCTGGGCGCCCCGCGCACCTGGGGCGTGACGCTGAAGGTCAAATACTGATCGTCCAGCCGCCCGGGCCGTAGGGCATACAGGGTGGAACGACGAAGGGCCGACCGGGAAACCGGTCGGCCCTTTTTCTTGATCGGCATCCAACCCTTACCGAGGTTGTATGGCTTGCCCACGGGCTCCCGCCTTGCATGGAGATCGATGTTCGTTATCCTCGCCAGACGCCCTGAAAAAAGGAGCTGATAGGACGATGAGCAAGGGCCCTCCGATGTCGAAAATATCTGACCTGCCCACTGTGAAGGACGATGCGGTTGCACGGGCAGGGTTGGCGGACCCGGCGCTCGCCTACGACTATTTCAAGAGTATGGTGTCGCTTAGCGTCGCGACGCTGGGCGGCATTCTGACGCTTGGCGGCGCCATCTTCGGCGCCCGAATCTCCCCCTTGCAAATGGCGATGGCGGCGCTGCCGGTGGCGATCTCGGGCATGCTCGCGCTGCAGGGCAAGACGGACATCATCCAGCTTTGCCAAGGCCTCAAGCCGCCGCTGAACAGTTCCCGATTGGCGCTGAGGCTGGTTCCGGCATTGTACGGCGTGGGGGTTGGGGTTTTTCTGGCGTTTCTGCTGCTGTCCTACATCACGCCTGACATCGCTGCCCGACTACGCTGAACGTCCAGCGCTCAGGACCCAACGCCGAAGGGCCGACCGGGAAACCGGCCGGCCCTTTTTCTTGGGTGATGGCGGGAGGGCGGGAACGTCTGGTCTCAGACGCGGTCCCCAATTCGGCTTTCGAACCAAAGCGGACGTTCACTTGCTCAGCTAACAGCGCGGGGGCGCTTAAGGCTCGCGCCTCGCGGACGTGACCGGCGAACCTCCCTGCACAACAGTCAGTCGGTCGCCATCGAACTCAAGCTGAAGATCCCTTTCCAAGGAAGCAAAACGGTCGGCGCTCACAGGAAACAGCGCCAGCGACAGATTTCCTGATTTCATTCGCAGGCCGCGGTCCTCCACCGAGATGACCACGTCGCCAAAGTCGGACGACTGATAGCGACCCGCGAACGAAGGAAGACGCGCGACGTCGAATGTCTGATCGACCGACGGGGGAATATATGGCGGTGCGCCATGATCGTAGCTGATCACCCTGGCCATGCGCCACCGCCCGGCCTCCCACCGCCACACGTCTGCGAACCGGGCCTGCGCGCTGATGCGCTCCGGCCCGTCGCCTTGCCGGACATGGAAGAGATGTTCGCCGGTCAGGAACATATAGCTCTCCGCCAAAGGGTAGCTTTGAACCGTGCCTCGAACGACCTCCCTGCGAAGATGCTGGCCTGAGGTTCCACAAGGCCCGTTCATCAGCGACGCCACCACTGCCGCACGGCCTAGGGTCAGTCCGGTCACGTCGTGGTAGAACTCGGCATCGTCCGTGAACGCGTCTGACATTCGGGCCTGATCGCAAGCATTGTAGGCGGCCCAGAAGTCATTGTCCGCCTGCTGCACCTCGGCCGCCCTTGCGGAGGGCTCGGAGGCGAGCGTTTGCCCGCTGGCTACCGACGCGAAGAGCAGAGCCATGCTGATGATCATGAGGGTCCGATCCTGCATCGCCCCTAGGACGGAGCTTATGGTCTAGAGGGGGCGACGACAGCGAACAGATGCAGAGCGGCGAAAATTCTTATGCTCTTGGAACAAACATCCGGCTCACCCGTGCAGCCGTCTGCTTCCCACCCTTTGCGGACCCAATGACGGTCCGAAAAGGGCCGATCGGACCTCACTCCACCAACGGCCCCTGCCTCGGCTGGGCCAGCTCCCGTTGCCCCGCCGTCGACCGGCGCAGGATCCGCCGCGCCCACTGGGCCACGTCGTCGACGATGGTGAAGATGGCCGGGATGTAGAGCAGGGACAGGAAGGTCGAGGAGATCAGCCCCCCCAGCACCGCAATCGCCATCGGCGAACGGAACTGGACGTCGGCCCCAATCCCCATGGCGATCGGCACCATGCCCGCGCCCATGGCGAAGGTGGTCATCAGGATGGGCCGGGCGCGCTTGTGCGCCGCGTCCATGATGGCCTCGTGGCGGGGCATCCCGTCCTTTTCGGCCATGATGACATAGTCGACCAGCAGGATGGAGTTCTTGGCCGCGATCCCCATCAGCATCAGCACCCCGATCAGGGCCGACATGGAGAAGTTGGCGCCGCCGATGGCCAGGGCGATGAAGGCGCCGCCGATGGCCAGGGGGAGGGCCGCCATGATGGTGATCGGATAGGCGAAGCTTTTGAACAGCAGGGTCAGAACCGCATACATCAGCAGAATGCCCGAGGCGAAGGCTATGCCGAAACCGGTCAGCATCTCCTGAATGAACTCGGCGTCGCCCGCCGGCACCTGGCGCACGCCGGCCGGCAGGTTCTGCACCGAGGGCAGGCGGTTGACCGCCACGCCCGCCGCGCCCGTGGTGATGCCGTCCAGTTCGGCGCTGATCGAGGCGATGCGCGACCGATCCTGACGGGTGACGGTGGCCGGACCGGCGCCGAACTCGATGTCGGCGACGGCGCTCAACGGCACCGAGGCGCCGTTGTTGCCGGGCACGCGCAGGGTCTCCAGCACGCTCAGGTCCTCGCGGGCCTCTTCGGTCAGCTGCAGCCGGATCGGGATCTGGCGGTCGCCCAGATTATATTTGGGCAGGTTCTGATCGACGTCGCCGATGGTGGCGACCCGCACCGCCTGCGAGATGGCGCCGGCCGAAACCCCGGCCAGGGCCGCTTCGTCCGCACGCGGCGTGACCAGGATTTCCGGACGGGCGATGGCGGCCGAGTTGACCACATTGGCCAGGCCCGGAACCCCGCGCATCTCTTCCTCCACCTTGCGCGCCGCCGCGGTCAGGGCGACGGGATCGTCGCTCAGGATCGAGAAGGTGTAGGTGGTGCCGTCGCCTGGGCCGCCGCCTTGTTGAGCGATGCCGGCGCGGATGCGGGCGCCCGGGATCTGTTTCATCTCGTCGACCATGACCCGCGCGAAGGCCTGCTGGCTCAGGTCGCGGTCGCCCTTGGGCACCATGTCGGCATAGATGTTGGCCTGGGTCACGTCCTGTCCGCCGACAGCGGCATAGACCGAGGTGACCTCGGGACGGGCCTCCAGCTTGCGGGTGATCTGCTGCACCACGGCGTCGGTCTGCCGCAGGGTCGACCCCGGCGGCAGCTCGACCTGGAAGGCCGCGCGCGCCGTGTCGCCGGGCGACATGAACTCGAACGACATCTTGGCCACGACCGAGGTCGCGATCGACCCGACCAGGAACAGGATGCCGATGATGAAGACCTTCCACCGATTGCCCAGCGACCAGCGCAGGGCCTTCAGATAGCCGCTCATCCAGAAGGGATCGCGGTCCTCATGGTGGGTGTGTTTCAGGATGAAGGCCGCCATCAGCGGCGTCAGGGTCCGCGCCACCAGCAGCGAGAAGGCCACAGAGACGCAGGCCGCCAGGGCGAAGGCCTTGAAGAACTGGCCGATGATGCCCGGCATGAAGCCGACGGGGGCGAAGACGGCGATGATGGTGGCCGTGGTGGCCACGACCGCTAGGCCGATCTCGTCCGCCGCCTCCAGCGAGGCGTCATAGGGCGGCTTGCCGTCGCGCATGTGGCGGACGATGTTCTCGATCTCCACGATGGCGTCGTCGACCAGAATGCCGATGGTCAGGGACAGGGCCAGCAGGGTGACGACGTTCAGCGACTGGTCCAGCGGACCCAGGATGGCGAAGGTCGGGATCAGGGACATCGGCATGGCCGTCGCCGCGATCAGGGTGGCGCGCCAGTCGCGCAGGAAGATGAAGACGATGATGACGGCCAGGACGGCGCCCAGAAGCAGGGCTTCCAGCGAGGCCAGGTAGCTTTCCTCGATCTCCTCGACGCTGGCCGTGACCTGGCTGATGGTCAGCTCGGGGTGGGCGTCGTCGATCGCCTTGACCTCTTCGCGGACCCGTTCCGCGACCTTGACCTCGGACGCGGTGCGCGAGCGCAGGAAGTTGAAGGTCACGGCCTCCTGGCCGTTGTAGCGAGCAAGGCGACGCGGTTCGCTCCACTTGTCCTCGACCGTGCCCAGATTATCCAGGCGCACGGTCTTGCCGTCGCCCAGCGGCACCAGGGTCTCGCGCAACTGTGCGACCGAGGTGGCGGCGCCCAGGGTGCGGACGGCGCGCTCGGACCCGGCGATGGTGACGCGACCGCCGGGCAGGTTGTTGTTGACGTTGTTCAGGGCCTGGCTGACCTCTGCGGCGGTGACGCCGTAGGCGGACAACCGTTGCGGATCCAGCTCGACCCGGATCTCGCGATCCACGCCGCCGGACCGGTTGACCTCGCCGACGCCGCCCAGGGCCAGCAGGGCCCGGCTCATCTCGTTGTCGATGAACCAGCTGATCTGTTCCGGCGTCATGGTCGGTGACCGGACCACATAGGTGATCAAAGCGTCGCCGGTGATGTCGATACGCTGGACCGCCGGCTCCTGCATGTCCTGCGGCAGGCTGGCGCGCAGGCCGGTCATGGCGTTGCGCACGTCATTGGTCGCCCGATCCGTGTCCGTACCCAGCTCGAACTCGATCGTCGTGGACGACACGCCGTCGCTGATGTTCGAGGTGACGTGGCGCACGCCGGACAGACCGGCCAGCGAATCCTCGATCAGCCGCGTGACCTGGACCTCCATTTCCGCCGGCGCCGAGCCGGGGCGGGCGGCCGTGACGGCGACCAGCGGGAAGTCGATGTCAGGGTTCTGATTGATCCGCATCCCCATGAAGCCGACCACGCCGCCGAGCGTCAGCAGCAGGAACAGCAGGATGATCGGAATCGGGTTCTTGATCGCCCAGGACGACATCTGGTTCATGGGTCGGTCCTACTTGGCCGCAGGTTGGGCGACAGGTCGGGCCGCGCCGCCCGGCGCCTGGGCGACGTTGACGCGGTCGCCCTCGTTCAGAAATCCGGCGCCGTCGACGATGACCCGGGCGCCGACATTCACGCCGGTGACGGCCGTCTGGGTGTCGGTCCGCGACAGGATCACGACCGGCTGGAAGTGAACCCGGCCGTCGGCGGCCAGGCTGAAGACCCCCGGCTTGTTGTCGCGGTACAGCACCGCGCCCGTCGGCACGGTGTTGGCGGGTTGGTCGCCGACGTCGATGTCGGCGCGGGCGAACATGCCCGGCCGCAGCTGGGCGCCGGGCGACAGCGAGATGCGCGCCAGGCCCAGTCGGGTGTTGGCGTTGACCTCGGGCGTGACGATCCGGACCGTGCCGGAGGTCGTTCCGGCCTCGCTGGAGGTCACGGTCGCCGACTGGCCGGCGCGGACCTGGGCCAGTTCGGTCTCGGGCACCTGGGCGTCCAGCTCCAGCCGACCGTCGCGGACCATGCGGAACAGTTCGGTTCCGGCGGCGATGATCTGGCCCTTGGTCACGCTGCGGCTGATGATCAGGCCGGCGACGGGCGCGCGGATGGTGGCCTGGGACAGCTGGGTCTGGGTCTGGGCCAGGGTGGCGCGGGCGGCGGCCAGATTGGCGTTCGACGCCCGCTGGTTGGCCAGGGCGGTGTCGAGCGAGGCCTGGCTGAGGAAGCCGCGCTCCTTCAGCTGCTGCGCCCGGTCCAGCGCGGCGTCGTCGCGCGCCACATTGGCTTCGGCCAGTTGGACCTGGGCCTGTTGCTGGCGCAGCTGGGCGCGCAGCAGGACGTCGTTCATCTGGACCAGGGCCTGGCCCTGACGCACGTAGGAGCCTTCATCGACATAGACGGCGACGGCGGTCAGGCCGCCCGTCTCGGCCGCCACCGGCACTTCCTCCCAGGCGGAGACGGTGCCCGAGGCGGTGACGGTGCGTCGCAGATTGGTCTGAGACACGGTGGCGGCGGTGACGGTCTGGCGCGACCCGCCGGCGGCCTTCTCCTCGGTCGCCTCGTCGCCGTGCCCGCCGCAACCGGCCAGCAGGAACGCCGACAGGGCCACGGCGCTGAGGCCCAGGGAGAGGCGGGCGGTTCGGGTCGTCTTGGACACGGGGGTCTTCCTCGGTTGCAGGCGAAGCGGACCGCCGGCTCGCGCCGGTGATCTGGAGCCTTCCCATACCGTGTCTGCGAGCCGTCCTCAAACGGCGATACACATTGTTGCCAAGGCTTAATGTGACGCTGTGACATCGCCCGGATACGCCACGCGACTGGCCCCCGACACGCGCGCGTGATAGGGCCGCGCGGATGACGACTCCCCCTATCTCGAACATTCGGAACTTCAGCGTGGTCGCGCACATCGACCACGGCAAGTCCACCCTGTCCGATCGACTGATCCAGTTCACCGGCGGCCTGACCGCGCGCGAGATGTCTGAGCAGGTGCTCGACAACATGGATATCGAGAAGGAGCGGGGCATTACGATCAAGGCGCAGACGGTGCGTCTGAACTACAAGGCCAAGGACGGGCAGGACTATGTCCTGAACCTGATGGACACGCCGGGCCACGTGGACTTCGCCTATGAGGTGTCGCGCAGCCTGGCGGCGTGCGAGGGCTCGCTGCTGGTCGTGGATGCGTCCCAGGGGGTCGAGGCCCAGACCCTGGCGAACGTCTATCAGGCGATCGACAACAACCACGAGATCGTCCCCGTCCTGAACAAGGTCGACCTGCCGGCGGCCGAGCCCGAGCGGGTCCGCGCCCAGA
>JBKBXN010000022.1:0-23676 GCA_046314055.1 Brevundimonas sp. | reverse complement strand
CACCGCCCAGGAGAATTCCTCGACCAGCGCCATCGGCGCGTCATTGTCGGTCGCGCCGACGATCGCGGCGAAGGCCACGCCGAACAGGCTCTCGCCGACGATCAGGCCCGAGGCCAGCAGCACGCCCATGCGGCGCGCCACATCGGCGTAACGGGTGCTGGACACAGCCTTGTCGTAGATCCAGCCGCAGACGGCGCCGATGACCAGCATGGTCGTGACGGCGGCGGGCAGGTAGAAGCCGATGCCGACGGCGAGCGGGGGCAGCTTGACCTTGCCGTTCGTGGCCTTGGACACGACGGCGTCCAGCACGATGATGATCACGCCGATCACGGCGCCCAGGCCGATCAGGTCCCAGCGCAGATCGCCGCCGATGACGCCGCGCGCCAGGGCCGAGATCAGGGTGGCCTGGGGCGCCGCCAGGGTCTTGGCGCCCTCGACGATGGCGGGCGGGCCGCCTTCGAAGCCGAAGGCCTGGTTCAGCAGGTTCAGGATCAGCGGAATGACGATGGCGCCGGCGCCGACGCCGACGATCAGGGCGACCTGCTGGCGCCAGGGCGTGGCCTCGACCAGCTGGCCGGTCTTCAGGTCCTGAAGATTGTCATTGGCGATCACGGCCACGGCGAAGACGACGGCGGTCACGATCAGGGCGAAGGCGATGATCGACGGATCGGCGGGCACGCCCGCGATGGCCATGACGCCCAGCATCAGCAGGGAGGCGATCACGACCGCCAGGATGCCGACGCCCGAGACCGGGCTGTTCGACGAGCCGATCAGGCCGGCCATATAGCCGCAGATGGCGGCCACGGCGAAACCGATCAGGACGACATAGACCAGGCCGCCGATGACCAGCAGCGGGGTCGATCCCGCCAGGGCCGGGGCGCTCTGGGCGAACCAGGCCAGCAGGCCGGCGATGCCGATCAGGCAGACGACCGAAATCCCGCCGACCAGTTTGATGGGCAGATCCTGTTCGGTGCGCTCGAGCACCTCGCCGTGGGCGCGCTTGGCGTTGGCGGCCAGGGCCGAAGTCAGGCCGCCGATCAGAGGACCGGCCAGTTTGACCAGGGTCCAGATGGCGGCGACGCCGATGACGCCGGCGCCCATGAAGCGGACTTCACGGCTCCAGACAGTCGCCGCCAGCTCCTCGGCCGGCGCGCCGGCGGGCAAGGTGGCGGCGATGGAGGGAATCCCGTGCGCCGTCAGCCAGGCGACGGTGTCGGGGCTGGTCAGGATCGGCACGGCGATGGCCCAGGCCAGGATCAGGCCGAACAGCTGGGCCAGGCCCACGGTCAGACCGATCAGATGCCCGGCGCCGAGAAGCGCGAACTGCATGCCGAAGCCCATGCCGGTGGCCCCGCCGCCCAGGGCGGCCGGAAGCTTGAAGAAGCGCGCGGCCTCGCCGGCGAAGACGCGACCCGCGACCAGCAGGGCGTAGCTGGACGAGACGACGGCGCCGGCGACCACGATCCACAGGCCGGACTTGTTCTCGCGCACCGCGCTCTCGGTCTGTTCGGCCCCGCGTGAGCCGACCTTCAGCACCTCGGCGGCGGCGACGCCTTCGGGATAGGGCAGGCCGCCATTGGTCACCAGGGCGCGGCGCAGCGGGATGGAGAAGGTCACACCAGCCGATCATCACCAGGCCCGGAAGGACGAAGATGATCGAGCTCATGGCCCCGCCGACCGAGGCCACGGTCTGGACGGTCATGTTTTCCCAGATGGTCGAGGTGCGGAAGGCCCGCAGCACCGCCATCGAGATGACCGCCGCCGGAATGGCCGAGGCGAAGGTCAGGCCGACCAGCAGGCCCAGATAGGTGTTGGCGGCGGTGAAGATCACCGCCAGCAGACAGCCCAGCACAAGGGCGCGAAGGGTCAGTTCAAGCCGGCCCTTGGGCGCGGCGGCGGCGTCGGTCATCGAGATCGGTCCCCAGGTTCGACGCGGACGTAAGCCCATAACGCCGCCTGCGGCAACCGGTCACGCTCAGGCGGGGAGGGGGTGAAGTCCGCGGAACCGCCGTCGCGCCCGGCGAACCAGGCCGGGTGAGGCCACCGTCACCCGATAGACCCCCGCCATGACCAGGGCTGTCAGAGCCCAGGACAGGAGGATATCCGACAGGAAATGCCCCCCGAAGGCCAGCCGGTTCATCGACAGGGCGAAGGCGTAGACAATGCCAAGGGGCAGGACGACCGGCCGCCATTTCGCCGGCGTCAGCACCAGCAGGACCCCGACCATCCAGGCCGCGCTGGATCCCTCGCCCGAGACGAAGGAACAGTTGGACTGGCAGCCGTCGCTGATCACCCAGACGGGGCTGAAGGCGGCGTCGCCGCCGAACTGGTCGATCTGGACGGGGCGAGCGCGTCCCCACAGACCCTTGAGCAGCAGATTGACCACCAGGCCCGGCCCGATCGCCAGGGCGGCCAGCGTAAAGACCGTGCGCCGCGCCGCGGCGCCGAGGGACCGTCGATGCAGGGCGCGCCACGCCAGTCGTCCGATCACGCCCAGAAGCAGCAGGGCGAGCACGACTGTGGAGCTTTTGCGCAGCGCCCTCAGAAGGGGATTGTCGGCCAGGAAGAAGCCGGCTTCAGGCCGGTAGAACAGGCGGCTGACGGCGATATCGACGCCGGGAAAGGTCAGGAAGTAGACGCTGATCGCCAGCACGGCCGCCGCCGCAAGGATCGCGACGTCGTCACGCGTCAGACCGGCCGACCGGATCAGGTTCGGGACGCGGAAGCCGGGCCGGCCGATGATGATCGATTGAGACACATTCCCCCCGGACTGCTCGCAGCGTGCATGACAGACCGGGGTGTCGCTCCGGCGTCGGTTCGAACAATGTTTTCCGACGATTGTCGCGGGGGCGGACGATCCGCTTGGCCCGGCCGTGTCGAGGCGCTAGGACCGGCCCATGCCTGAACTCCCCGAGGTCGAAACCGTCCGACGCGGCCTGACGCCGGTGCTGGCGGGCGCGCGCCTGTCGCGGGTGCGGATCAACCGGCCCGACCTGCGTTTTCCCTTTCCCGAGCGGTTCGTCGAACGGCTGGAGGGGGCGACGGTCGAGCGGGTCGACCGTCGGGCCAAATATCTGCTGGCGCCCCTGTCGACCGGCGAGACCTGGGTCACCCATCTGGGCATGACCGGCCGCTTCACCCTGGACGGAACCCTGCTGGGCGAGTTCGAGGAGGCCGCGCCCATCGCCGGCAAGCACGAGCATTTCAGCGGCTGCGCTGTCCGAGACGGCGCCGCCACCCGCATCGGCTACGCCGACGCCCGCCGGTTCGGCTTCATGGGCCTTATCCGCTCCGACCAGGTCGAGGCCCATCCCTGGTTCGCCGGCCTGGGGCCCGAGCCGCTCGGCAACGGCTTTTCCGGCGCGCATCTGGTCGAGGCCTTCGCCGGCAAGAAACAGAACATCAAGGTCTCCCTGCTGGACCAGCGGATCGTCGCCGGCCTGGGCAATATCTATGTCAGCGAGGCGCTGTACCGCGCCCGCATCTCGCCCCTGGTCGCGGCCGGGTCGGTGTCGAAGGCGCGGCTGGAGACCCTGGCGTCGGTCGTCCGAGACGTGCTGAACGACGCCATCGCCGCCGGCGGATCAACCCTGAAGGACTTCGCCAACGCCGAGGGCGGCCAGGGCTATTTCCAGCACCGGTTCGACGTCTACGGCCGCGAAGGCGAGCCCTGTCGCGGCGAGTCTGCGAAGGCGGGGGGCTGCACGGGGACGGTCGCCCGCATCGTCCAGGGCGGTCGCTCCACCTTCTACTGCCCGTCCTGCCAGAGGAAATAGGCGGGGTTCAGGTCTTCATCTCGCCTTCGGTTTCGTGCCAGATCGCCGCATGAGCCTGCGCGAACGTCACCTGTGGATCGCCATTGTCACGACCGTGGCGGTGTGGGGCCTCTATGGCTGGCAGATGGCCCTTCAGATCGGCGCCGGTGGGTTGAACCGCGAGGAATTCGCCGGCGAGATG
Source organism: Brevundimonas sp. (assembly GCA_046314055.1). Taxonomy (GTDB): domain Bacteria; phylum Pseudomonadota; class Alphaproteobacteria; order Caulobacterales; family Caulobacteraceae; genus Brevundimonas. Next base: position 19,719 of record JBKBXN010000022.1, on the reverse strand, counting down.
GGCGGATTGTTCCTTTTGGGCCTGCTGCTGATCGGGGTGGCCGAAGGGGTGTTGACCCTGATCGCCCGGCTGCTGCCGCATGGCGAAACGCGCGAGGGCGCGGTCGAACGCAAGGCCTCGCTCCAGGCCAGTCATGTTTCGCTGATGGCCCTGATCGGTCTGATCACCGTCCTTTCCGCCGTTCTGTTCTGCGCGGGCTGGATCGGGTCTGCGGCGCTCGGGCCGCTGCTGCGCGTGGCCACGCCGGCCAATCTGCTGGTGCTGATCGCCAACGGGCTGATGGGCTGTATCGTCGTGTCGGAGCTGATCCGGTTCGCCATGACCCTCGCCCTGCTGCGCGCCAGACGCTAGAGCGACGACAGAACGAGGAGATCGACCATGGCCGACGCCTATTCCACCCTGCTGATCGAACGCCACGCCGACGGCTATGCCGTCGTCACCCTGAACCGGCCCGAGGCGCTGAACGCGCTGAACTCGACCCTGTTCGGGGAACTGGCGGCCTTCCTCGATGCGGTCGAGACCGACGACAGCGTGCGCTGCCTGATCCTGACCGGCTCAACCAAGGCCTTCGCGGCCGGGGCCGACATCAAGGAGATGGCGGACCAGTCCTATGCCGACATGTTCAAAGGCAATTTCTTCGCCCTGGGCCATGATCGGATCATGCGCTTCCGTAAGCCGATCATCGCGGCCGTGTCGGGCTACGCCCTGGGCGGCGGCTGCGAACTGGCCATGTTGTGCGACTTCATCATCGCCTCTGAGACGGCCAAGTTCGGCCAGCCGGAGATCAATCTGGGCGTGGCGCCGGGCATCGGCGGCTCGCAGCGGCTGACGCGTCTGGTCGGCAAGTCCAAGGCCATGGACATGATCCTGACCGCCCGGATGATGGACTCCGCCGAGGCCGAGCGCGCCGGCCTGGTCAGCCGCGTCGTCGCCCCCGACACCCTGCTGGACGAGGCCCGCGCCGCCGCCGCCAAGATCGCGGCGCAAAGCCCGCTGGCGGTGATGATGAACAAGGAAATGGTCAATGTCGCCCTGGAGACCAGCCTGAGCGAAGGCGTCCGGTTCGAACGCCGGCTGTTCCACTCCCTGTTCGCCTTCGAGGACCAGAAGGAAGGCATGTCCGCCTTCGTCGACAAGCGGAAGCCGGACTTCAAGGGGCGATGACCCAAGGTCGCGGCCGTCAACCGATCGCCGTGATCGGGCGTTAGGAGCGGATCATGCGCCGTCTTCTTGCTCCGTTTTTCGCGATCCTGTTCCTCGTCCTGCCCGGCGTAGCGACCGCCCAGACAACAGTATCGGCGTCTCTCGTCCCCGCCTTCCGTTCCGACCGGATCATCGTCGAGACGCGGGGCGCGGGGCCGGATATCGTCTTCATTCCGGGCCTGGGTTCGACCGGGGCGGCCTGGCGGTCGACGGCGGACAAGCTGGACGACCGTTACCGGGTCCATCTGGTGACCATCCGGGGCTTCGGCCAGACGGACATCGGGGCCAACGCCGGCGGCGCCTTGGCGGCGCCCGCCGCCCTGGAGATCGAACGCTATATCCGCGAGCAGCGGCTTCAGCGCCCCGCCCTGATCGGTCATTCTCTGGGCGGTCAGATCGCGCTGCGGGTCGCGGCGGACATGCGGGACCGGATCAGTCGGGTGATGGTGGTCGATTCCGCGCCCTTCTTCCCGGCCCTGGTCGATTCCCGCGTCACGGCCCGCGAGGTCGAACCCCTGGCGCGGCTGGCCTATCAGGCCCTGATGCTGTTCGGGGACCAGGCGTTGAAGGGGCAGGTTTCGGCCCTGGGCGGGGACCTTGGCCTGGCGGGCGACATGGTGTTCGACGGCTTGGGCCTGCAGGGCGGCGACCGGCGAGTGCTGGCCCAGGGCCTGTATGAAGCCTTGACCGTCGATCTGCGTCAACGGCTGCGCGACGTCACCGCCCCGGTGACGGTGGTCTACGGCTGGACGCCAGACACCAGCAATCCGCGCAACCGGCTGGAGGGCCTGTACCGCTACGGCTTCTCCAACCTGCGCCGGCCCGCACAATTCGTCCGCATCGAAGGCGCCGATCACCAGGTGATGATCGACCAGCCCGTCCGCTTCCAGGCGGCGGTGGATCGGTTTTTGGGGTAGAGCGTCGATCTTCCTTCTCCCCTTGCGGGAGAAGGTGGCCCGCAGGGCCGGATGAGGGGGCCGCCGGTGGCCAGCTCGCACCACCTTGCCCCTCACCCTTTGGCTGCTTCGCGCCGCCCTTCGGGTCGCGCGAAGACCGATCGCTCCGCTCTCGGGCGCTCAAGCCCTCTCCCGGCGGGAAAGGGTCAGGTGATGGCGCTTAACGTCTCCAGCACACCCTTGCCGTAGCGATCCAGCTTGGACTGCCCCACGCCGGGCAGGGCGCCCAGAGCCGTCAGGTCGCCCGGTTCGGCGTGGGCGATTTCCAGCAGGGTCTTGTCCTGGAAGATGACATAGGGCGGGACATGCTGTTCGGAGGCGCGGTCGCGGCGCCAGGCGCGCAGGGCCTCGAACCGGGCGCGGACGTCGGCGTCCATGGTCTCCAGCGCGGCGTTGCGGCCCTCGCCGGTGCGGTCGCGGCGATTGCGCGGATTGCCCGAGCGGGTGCCCGCATCGAAGCCTGCGGGGACGCGGCGCACCTCTATCTTGCGTTCGGCCTTGTAGACGGCGCGCACCGCCTCGCCGTCGCCCAGGCCGACCAGGGGCTTGCCGTCGTTCGGATCCTCGACCAGCAGGCCCTCGAACAACAGGTGGTCGACGATGTCGCGCCAGCCGTTGGGCGAGATGTCGGCGCCTAGGCCCCAGGTGGACAGCTGTTGCTCCCACGGCTGGACCGCTTTGGTGCGGCCGGTCAGATGGTCGACGATCCGGCCCCGGCCGAAGCGGCCGCCCAGACGCTGGACCGCCGCCAGGGCCTTCTGCGCGGGGACGGTGGCGTCATAGAGAAGCGGCGGGTCGCCGCAGATGTCGCAGACGCAGCAGGGCTGGGCGTCGGTCTCGCCGAAATAGCGGCGCACGGCCTGGGCGCGGCAGACGGCGCCGTCCAGCATGGCGAACAGCTGGCGGGCCTTGCGCACCTGGACCTGTTTGACCTCCTCGGCCATCGGGCGGCTGTCCAGCCGGCGCAGGGTCCAGGCGATGTCGGACGGGCCGTACAGGGTGATCCCCTCGGCCGGTTCGCCGTCGCGACCGCCCCGGCCGATCTCCTGCCAATAGGCCTCCAGACTGCCCGGCGGATCGGCGTGGATGACGAAACGCACGTCGGCCTTGTCCACCCCCATGCCGAAGGCGATGGTGGCGACCATCACGGCGCCGTCCTCGGCCAGGAAGCGTTCCAGCCGTCGGTCCCGCTCCTTGGCGTCCATGCCCGCGTGATAGGCGATGGCGTTGGTCCCGGCGTCGCGCAGCGCCTGGGCCACGCGGTCGCAGCCGTCGCGGCTGCCGCAATAGACCACGCCCGGCTTGCCGCGCCGCTCGCGCACCAGTTCGATGACCCGGGCGTCGGTCTTGGCGCGCGAGGCGCTTTCCTTGCGCTCGGCCGACAGCTGCAGGTTCGGGCGGGCGAAACTGTCGACGAAGACCTTGGCCTGTTCCAGCCGCAGCGAGCGCAGTATGTCGTCGCGCGTGCGGGCGTCGGCGGTGGCGGTTACCGCGATGCGCGGCACGTTCGGGAACCGCTCGGCCAGCAGACCCAGGTTGCGATAGTCGGGGCGGAAGTCGTGGCCCCACTGGCTGACGCAGTGGGCTTCGTCGATGGCGATCAGGCTGAGGGGAAGCTCCGCCAGCCGATCCATCATGGCGCCGGCCGCCAGGCCTTCTGGCGAGACGTACAGCAGATCGAGGTCGCCCGAGCGGGCGGCCGCCCAGATCGCCGAGCGCTCGTCCAGCGACACGCCGGAATCCAGCCGGGCGGCGGCGACGCCCTGCTGTTTCAGGGCTTCGACCTGGTCGGTCATCAGGGCGATCAGGGGCGAGACCACCAGGCCCAGGCCGGGGCGCAGGATGGCCGGGATCTGATAGCAGACGCTCTTGCCGCCGCCAGTGGGCAGGACGGCCAGCACATCGCGCCCGGCCAGGATCTCGTCCACGACCTGGCTTTGTAGGCCGCGGAAGTCGCCATGACCCCAGACGCGCGACAGCAGGGACCGGGCGTCGTCCAGCGTCGGGTCTTGGGCGGGGCGGGACTGGGTTTGCGTGGCCGGCATCCGAAGGTTGTGCACTATTTGTTCCGCCGTGCGAAGACCGCCCGGCCGTTTTCACGGCCGGATCCTAGATTGGAATGGGCCGTTTTCACGGCCGGGCGTCAGACCGGCGAAGGGTGCGTCAGTGGGCGGGCGAAACGGCGAATTGGCCGCCGTCGCGATAGCGCCACAGATAGGAGGGGGCGATGGCGGCCATGCCGGTCGGCGTGGTCAGACCCAGGTCGGCCAGGGTCGCGGCGCCGGGCGAGACGACATTGTCCTTCTCCAGCATGACGACCTGATCGCGGGTCAGGGGCGGGGTCAGCCCGACCAGGCTGACGGTCTGCAGCAGCGAGCCCAGCAGCTTGGCGATGGGGAAGGGAATGGGCGCCAGCAGACGGTCGCGGTGGGTTTCGCGCTTCACCAACTCCAGCACCTCGCGGAAGCTGTAGATGTCCGGACCGCCCAGTTCGAAGGTGCGGCCGGCTGCGTCGCCGCGGGTCACGGCGCGCGCGACGGCTTCGGCCACGTCGGCGACATAGACCGGCTGGAACCGGGTCTTTCCGCCGCCGATCAGCGGCAGGGCGGGCGCCGAGACCGCCATCGCGGCGAACCGATTCAGGAAGCCGTCGCTGGCGCCGAACACCAGGGACGGACGCAGGATGACGGCGTCGGGATAGACGGCGCGGATCTGGGCCTCGGCCTCGCCCTTGGTGCGGGCGTAGGCGGAGCGGCTGTTCGCATCGGCGCCGATGGCCGAAATCTGGACGACGCGGACCACGCCGGCGGCCTTGGACGCCTGGGCGATGTTCTTGGCGGCCTCGACATGGGCGCTCTTGAAACCGCGCGTGCCGCCGCCGTCGTGCAGGACGCCGACCAGATTGACCACGGCGTTCGATCCGCGCACGGCGGCCGCCACGTCGTCGGCGTTCGTCACGTCGCAACGCATGAACTGGATCTGGCCCGGATCGCCCAGGGGCTGGACCTCGATGGCCAGAACCGGGTTGCGCACGGCGATGCGGATACGCCAGCCCAGGCGGGCCAGGGCGCGCACCGCCTGAGACCCGATGAAGCCGGAACCTCCGAAGAGGGTCACAACGCCGGGGGCGAGGTCAGCCATGAGGGAAACTCCAGTCGAAATCCGTGCTGCGGGATAGCCGATGGGGCGCGGCGCCGCAACGCGGCGATTGACGGTCAAGCTGGCGATCTGGGCGTCCGCGCCCATCTGTGGTCCATGCAAGTCTTCACCATAGGGTATGAGGGCGCGAGCCAGGCGCAGGTGATCGATCGGCTGAAGGCGGCCGGGGTCGATCTGCTGGTCGATGTTCGTGCGGTCGCCGCCTCGCGCCGCGCCGGATTTTCAAAGACGATTCTGGGCGAAAGCCTGAAGGCCGAGGGGATCGACTATCTCCACCTGCGCGGCCTCGGCACGCCCAAGGCCGGGCGGGATGCGGCCCGCAAGGGTCATGTCGCCGAGATGCGCGCCATCTTCGCGGACCATCTGGCCGAGCCTCAGGCCCAGATGGAATACGAACGGCTGAAGGCGCTGGCGGGCGAGAAGCGCGTGGCTCTGCTGTGCTTCGAGGCCGATCACGCCGGCTGCCACCGCGCCGTGCTGGCGGAGCGGCTGTCGGATGAAGCCGGCGCGAGCGTGATCAACCTTTAGGGACGGAGGCGAGGCCCACCTTCCCCCGCTTGCGGGGGAAGTGTCAGGTCGTGGCGCGAAGCGACATGCCTGACGATGGGGGAAGTTCTTCTTCCAAAATAAGACTCCCCTCTCCGACCCTGGTTCGCTTCGCGAACGCCGGGTCACCTCTCCCGCAAGCGGGAGAGGGTCTTTTGCGTTAAGGCCGTCCCACCAACTGATCGACCGAACCGCTGGTGACCGGGTGATACAGCGGCCGGGCCTCGGCGTAGACGCGGCGGGCGACGGATCGGCCCCAGTCGCCCTCGTTCCATAGGGTCTGGAACAGGGGCAGGACGAATTTGCGGCGTCCCTGGCTGGTCAGGAAGGTCTCGGCCGTGGCCACCGAGGGCTGGTAGCGGTGGGCCAGGGCGATCTGCAGCCAGGCGAAGGTCAGTTCGCTGTTGCCCTCGTTCGCCAGGTTCAGGGTGCGCTCCAGATCGGCCAGCTGGGCGGCGGTCAGCCAGTCGGCGCCGGCGGCCAGACCTTGGGGACGCCAGCCCAGGAAGCGCTGGCGCTGCTGGGTGTTCCATTCCGCCCACGGAATGGCCGAGGCCGGTCCCTTGTCCTTGAAGAAGGCGACGGCGGCCGCATCGACCGGCGAGAAGGCGTTCGAGACCGGGGCCACGGCGTTGGACGGCAGGCCGGGCTGATAGACCCAGGCGTCCAACTGCAACTGCGACTCCAGGGCGGCGTCGCCCTTCACCAGATGGGTGCGGATGTCGGCCAGGAACATGGCCGTGGTCATCGGCCGATAGGCGTTGCGGTCGAAATAGCCCCGCAGCCAGGCGTCGAACTTATCGCGGCCCGCGATCCGCTCGATGGTGCGCAGGAAGGCCGAACCCTTGTCATAGGCGATGGTGTTCATGCCGTCGTCGGGATCGCGGCCGGTCAGGTCCAGATGCAGGCGGGTGTCGGCGGCGGGCAGGGACTTCAGCTCGTCCTGCAGCCCGTCCCAGCTCAGGACCTGTTCCTGCACCGCCCGGTCATGGCCGTAGATCGACTCCATGATCCGGTTCTCGAAATAGGTGGTGAAGCCCTCGTTCAGCCAGAAGTCGTTCCAGGTGGCGTTGGTGACCAGATTGCCGGACCAGGAGTGGGCCAGTTCGTGCGCCACCAGCGACACCAGCGACTGGTCGCCGGCGATGATGGTCGGGGTGGCGAAGGTCAGTTTGGGGTTTTCCATCCCGCCGAACGGGAAGGAAGGCGGCAGGACCAGCAGGTCGTACCGGCCCCAGCGATAGGGGCCGTACAGTTTCTCGGCCGCGTCCACCATTTCGGCGGTGGGCTCCAGCTCGGCGGCGGCGGCGCGCAGGCGGCTGGGCTCGGTCCAGACCCCGGTGCGCTCGTCGAAGGGCGCGAAGGCGATGTCGCCGACGCCGATGGCGATCAGATAGGGCGGGATCGGATTGTCCATCCGGAAGCGCCAGGACTTCATTCCATTGGCGGCGGCTTCGCCCTTGGGCGTCAGCTGGTCGGCGCTCATGACCACGGTCAGGTCGGCTGGGGCGGTGATGCGGGCCGAATAGGTCTGACGGATGCCGGGGCTGTCCTGAGTCGGAACCCAGGTGCGGGTCAGGATGGCCTGGCCCTGGCTGAACAGATAGGGTTTCTGGCCGCCCGCCGTCTGGGTCGGGCTCAGCCATTGCAGCGCCGCCGCGTCGGGACGGGTCGAATAGCGGATGGTGATCTTGCGCCGCTCATTGGCGGCGAAGGCCGGGAAATAGACGGTCAGGGGCTGGCCCTTGATGGCGTCATTGTCGCCGACGACATAGCGCAGCGGTTGCCCTGAGGCGTCGCGCACGTCCTGAATGTCCAGGTTGCGGATGTCCAGGATCACCTCATTGGCGCCGGGGACGGCCAGGATGTCGAGCGTCGCCGTGCCCGACAGGGTCTTGGCGTTGAAGTCGGCGGTCAGGTCCAGGGCGACGTCGACGACGCGGGCGATCTCGGGCCGGGCGTAGGTATGGCTGTCGACGGCTTCGGGGCCAGGGGCGGGCGCGATGGCGGGCGGAGTCATCGATGCGCCTCCGGTCGTGGTGGAACAGGCGCTGACCGCCATGGCGGCGGCGAGGGCGAGGGCGGAGACGAGACCGAAGGCTTTGCGCTTCATCGAGGCTTTCCGGGGGTGACCTTAAGGATTGGCCGGAGAACGCGCGGAAACGCCGAAAAGATCAAGTCTGTGGTCGGTAAAGCCTCAGTGCGCGGCCGGCGCCGGGGCGTGGTGGGCGCGGAACAGTCGGCCCCGCTCGGCGAACAGGACCCAGGCCAAGGCGATCAGGCCGAAGACGGTGAACCCCAGCACCATGGGCACGGTCGTGCCGTTGAACTGCTGCCCTACGGCAAAGCCCAGCAGCGAGCCGAAGATGGTGGAGATGAAGCCCTGGATCGAGGCGGCGGTGCCCGCGATACGGCCCATGGTCTCCATCGCCATGGCGCCGAAATTCCCGGCGATCAGACCGAAGCAGAACATGGTCAGGGTCTGAAGGATCGCAAAGGTCCAGATGGTTTCGTGACCGCTGAGGGCGACGAGCGCGTGGATCGCCGAGATGCCGGTGAAGCCGATCAGGGCCGTGTGCGAGATTTTCCGCGAGCCCAGCTTAACCACCAGCCGCGCATTGACGATGGAGGCGACGGCGATGCCGCCGGCGATCAGGGCGAAGATGGCTGGGAAGGCCGCCTCGGCGTCGAACACGTCGGCGAAGATCTGCTGCGACGAGTTGATGAAGCCGAACAGGGCGCCGGTGATGGCCGTCATGGCCAGGGTGTAGCCCATGGCGGTACGGTCGGTCAGGGCGGTCTTGTAGGCCGAGGTCAGCCGCTTCACCTGGATCGGCAGCCGGTCCTCGGGCTTCAGGGTTTCGGGCAGGCGCAGGAAGGCCCAGACGCTGAGCGCCACCCCGACCAGGCCCAGGGCCGCGAAGATCCAGCGCCACGGCCCGACCAGCATGATCAGCTGGCCGATGGACGGCGCCAGGATGGGCACGCCCAGGAAGACCAGGAAGCTGAAGGACATGACGCGGGCCATGGTGCGGCCCTCATAGCGGTCGCGCACGATGGAGACGGCCAGCACGCGGGTGCAGGCGCTGCCCAGCCCCTGGCCGATCCGGGCCAGGATCAGCATGTCGAAGCTCGGAGCCAGGGTGGCCAGCAGGCTGAACACCACATAGACGCCCACGCCGAACAGCAGGACGGGTTTTCTTCCGAACCGATCCGCCAGCGGGCCGTAGAACAACTGCGCGCCGCCGAATCCAAGCAGATAGGAGGTCACGACCCACTGACGGTCGTTGTCGGTCGCCACGTTCAGGTCGGCGCCGATGTGCGGCAGGGCCGGCAACATCGAATCGATCGCCAGGGCGTTCAGCGCCATCATCAGCGCGATGAGACAGACGAACTCGACGAAGCCGAGCTCCTTCTTGGCGGGCGCTGACGCGGGGGAAGAAGACATTCGGGCCAGATGCGCCGTCAGGCCCCGATCCGCAACCATGCGCCTGTCATAAATTGCTGCAACGCAGCGAAATCGAGGTTGACCGCCGGGCGCCTCGCCAAAGCCAAGAAGCTTCGCTAGAGGAAGTCATGACAGAACAGATGACAGCACAGGCGGCGCTGGACCGCCTCGAAACCCTCTACACCCAATCCGTGACCAACCTGCGCGACGCCGTGCGGGATTTCGTCAACACCGGCGAGCGGCCCGACCCGCTGAAACGCGCCGAAGGGGTGTTCGCCTATCCCGAACTTCGCATCCGTTGGGACGGGGATCGCCCCCAGGACCTGGAGCCGCGCGCCTATGCCCGGCTGTCGAAACAGGGAACTTACGCCACCACCATCACCCGGCCCGACCTGTTCCGCCCCTATCTGACCGAACAGCTGGGCCTGCTTGAGCAGGAATATAATGCGACCTTCGAGGTCGGGATCTCGCGCCAGGAAATCCCCTTCCCCTATGTGACGGACGGGCTGGAGGTCGCGCTGGATCGGTCGATGACGGCGGCTCTGGCGCGCTGGTTCCCGACCACGGACCTGGCCCATATCGGCGACGAGATCGCCGACGGCCTGTTCGACATGGACGGCGACTTCCCCCTGTCGCATTTCGACGGGCTGAGGACCGACTTTTCGCTGGCGCGGCTGAGGCACTACACCGGCACGCCGGTGGACGACGTCCAGTCCTATGTCCTGTTCACCAACTATAATCGCTACGTCGACGAGTTCGTGCGCTGGGCCATCGAACAGCTGCAGACGCCGGGCACCCCCTATGAGACCCTGTCCTGCGCCGGCGGCGTCGTCATCACGCGCGAGACGGCCAACCCCGAGGCGGCGATCAGCGACACGGCCTGGAAGAAGCACCAGATGCCGGCCTATCACCTGACCGCGCCGGGCCATAAGGGCGTGACCCTGGTCAATATCGGCGTCGGCCCGTCCAACGCCAAGACCATCACCGACCACCTCGCCGTCACCCGTCCGCATGTCTGGCTGATGATCGGTCACTGCGGCGGCCTGCGCGCCAGCCAGACCATCGGCGACTATGTCCTGGCCCACGCCTATCTGCGCGACGATCATGTGCTGGATGCGGTCCTGCCGCCGGATATCCCCATCCCCTCCATCGCCGAGGTGCAGCGCGCCCTGTACGACGCCACCAAGTCGGTCAGCGGCATGCCGGGCGACGAGGTCAAGCGACGCCTGCGGACCGGCACGGTGGTCACGACCGACGACCGGAACTGGGAGCTGCGCTATTCCAAGTCGGCGCTGCGCTTCAACCAGAGCCGCGCCGTCGCCATCGACATGGAAAGCGCCACCATCGCCGCCCAAGGTTATCGCTTCCGCGTGCCCTACGGGACCCTGTTGTGCGTCTCGGACAAGCCCCTGCACGGCGAGATCAAACTGCCGGGCCAGGCCAACCGCTTCTACGAAGGCTCGATCTCGGAACACCTCCAGATCGGCATCCAGGCGGTGGACCTGATGCGCAACGAGGGCTCGCGCCTGCACTCCCGCAAACTCCGCGCCTTCGACGAGCCGCCGTTTAGGTGATCGCCGCACATCTCCTCCCTCGCTGCCGGAGGAGGAGATGTGTCTCGTAAAAAGAACTTTACAACATAAAGCGCATTGTGCATCCTGTGATCATCGGATTTCAGGAGGAGGGCGCCATGACGCGCGACACACAGACTATTCAGGATGACATCGCCTATATGCGGGCCCTGGCCCAAGAGGGACGCCACGCGCCCCTGCTGGCGGGGCCGGTGCTGGTGACGGCTGCGGCGATCTTTGGGGCGGCCAATCTGGCTCAGTGGGCTCTGCTTACCAACGTGATCGACGCCTCGCCTTGGGCGCCGGTCTGGCTCTGGATCGGAGCGGGCCTCGTGTTCGGCGCGGCCTTGGCCGTTCTGGTCAATCGGATGAAAAGCAAGCCGGGCTTCAACTCGTCGGGCAATCGCGCGGTCGGCTCGGCCTGGTCGGCGGTAGGGTATGGCATCTTCGTCACCTGGATGGGGTTTATGGCCATGGGGCTCAAGTCCGGCGATTGGTCAGTGATGATGGCCATGCCGACCATCGTCTTCGTCGCCTATGGCTCCGCCTGGATGATCGCGGGCGCCATGACGTGCTTGCGCTGGATGACGGTGACGGGCCTGCTGTCCTATGCCGGCGCGGTGGCGGTGGGTTGGTTCGCTGGCGACATGGCCATGTATCTGGTCTTCACCGTAGTGCTCTTCGCCGTCGCCTTTGTCCCCGGTCTGATCCTGATGCGGCAGGAACCGTCGGAGATCGTCTGATGGCGGACGATTTCGATATCAGCCGGATCGACGAGGTGATCCATGGACGGATCCGGCTGGGCATTATGGCCTATCTGTCCGGGGCGGAGACGGCGGACTTCAATACTCTGAAGGCCCGATTGCAGACGACCGACGGCAATCTGTCGGTCCATCTGCGAAAGCTTGAGGAGGCGGGCTTCGTCGCCGTGACCAAGAGCTTCATCGGCCGCAAGCCCCTGACCGAGGCCTGTCTGACCGAAGAGGGCCGGGCCGCCTTCGTCGCCTATCTGGACGCCATGGCGGGGCTGCTTCCCGCGCGCTAGAAGACGGGCATGAGCGACCGTCTCCACGCCTTCGAGGCCATCGACAACTTCCGCGACTATGGCGACTACGCCACGGCGGCCGGGCGACGCGTGCGTCCCGGCCGCCTGCTGCGTTCGGCCCATCACGCCCGCGCCAGCGACGCCGATTTGGAGCGGCTGAAGGGGTTCGACCTTGGGGCGGTGGTGGATCTGCGGCGTCCCGGCGAGCGGCGGGATCAGCCGTCGCGACGGCACGATGGTTTCGACGCCCTGGTGATCGAGGGCGGAATCGACGACGGGGCCGAGGCGCCTCACATCACCTTCCTGAAGACTGCGGACCTCACGCCGGATTCGGGCCGTCGGTTCATGACGCAAACCTATCGCCGCCTGCCGTTCGACGCTTCGCACATCGACGTCTTCAGCCGTTATTTTCACGCATTGGGGGATCAGGACCGGCCCGTGCTGATCCACTGCGCCGCGGGCAAGGATCGGACCGGTTTCCTCGCCGCCCTGACCCATCATCTTCTGGGCGTCCATCGCGACGATCTGGTCGAGGACTATCTGCTGACCAACACCGCTGTGGATCTGGTCGGCCGCGCCCCCTCCATCGCGCGGCAACTGCACAAGATGACCGGCCGCGTCGCGTCTGACGATGCGGTGGTGGCCTTCCTGGGTGTCGAACCCGCCTATCTGGAGGCGGCTTTCGCCGAGGTCGAGGCGCGGCACGGCTCGCTGGACGCCTATCTGGACCAGGTCCTGGGCGTCGACGCACCTCTTCGGGCGCGGATCGAGGCGCGGCTGTCGGCGTGAGCGAAGTCCTGACCCATGTCGTCGGCCGCGATCATCCGTGGACGGATCCTTTGGCCGTGGCGGCTGGGATCGGCGGGGCGGACGGGGCCCTGGCCCTGCTGTCCGACGGCGGTCCAGGCGGGCGATGGTCCCATGTGGCGATGGCGCCGGACCGGGTTCACGTGGGCGCGGTTGAGGCCGATCTGTTCGATCCTCTGCGCGATCCGGCCTGGGGTGTAGGGACGGTCGGGCTGGCCGCCTATGACGCCGGGGCGCGGGCGGCGACGGGCGAACGGCCGCTGGTCTGGCCCGATCTGATCCTGGCCCGCTATCCGGCCATGCTCAGCTTCGATCATCATCAGGGCCGGGTCCGCGCCATCGGCCGGGGAGAGACATTGTCGCAGGCCGAGGCCGCCGCCGCGCGCGCCGCTGGGTGGCTGACGGGGGCGGTCGCGCCTGCAGGCCCCGCCGCGCCGGCCGAAGCCTTCGCGCCCGAGGCCGATGACCAGGCCTATCGCGAGGCCGTGGCCGAAGTCGTGGCCCGTATCGCCGCCGGCGAGCTGTTCCAGGCCAATATCGCTCGCGCCTGGGGGGGCGCCCTTAAGCCCGAGGCCGATCCGTTCGACGTCTTTCTGCGGCTGCAACAGGGGCGGGCCTCGCCCTATGGCGCCTTCTGGCGGATTGGCGACCGGGCCCTGGTGTCCAACTCGCCCGAACTGTTCCTGGCCTTCGACGGCGAAACCCGCCGCATCGAGGCGCGGCCGATCAAGGGCACGCGCGCCCGGTCGGCCGATCCGGTTCAGGACTCGGCCTTGGCCGCCGCGCTTCAGGCCAGCGCCAAGGACCGGGCCGAAAACCTGATGATCGTCGATCTGATGCGCAACGACCTGGCCCGCGCCTCGCGCGTCGGATCGGTGGCGGTCGAGCGGCTGTTCGCGATCGAAAGCCATCCGACCGTCCACCATCTGGTCTCGACCGTGGTCGGCCGGGCCGAGCCGGGGGTGACGCCGGCTGATCTGCTGGCGGCGACCTTCCCGCCCGGCTCCATCACCGGCGCGCCCAAGCATCAGGCCATGAAGGTGATCGCGGATCTGGAGCCGCCGCGCGGCGTCTGGTGCGGGTCGCTATTCATTCTGGAAGAGGGCGGCGGCCTGACCGCCTCGGTGCTGATCCGTACGGCATCGTTCGAACGCCGGGACGGCCGCTGGACCTTCCGCACCCTGGCCGGGGCGGGGATCGTCGCCGACAGCGACCCTCATGCGGAACTGGCCGAGACCGAGGTGAAGATCTCCGCCTTGCGGCGCGCCCTCACCGACCGGGAAGCGGCCGGCTGACCCTTAGCGGCCTGGTCAGCAGGTCGAGCAGGTGATGATGGCGGACCGACGCGGCTCCAGCAGGGCGCGGCGCTCGAACCTGAACTCCGGCAGGAACTGCTGGAAGGGCGACGCATAAGTATAGGCCACCTCGGCGATGATCACCGACTCGCCATTGGCCAGCATGTCGTCGGGCACCTTGGCGGCGGTGACGATCAGATCCCCTGACAGGGCGCCGGTGGTCTTGGAACTGCGGCTCCAGTCCACCTTGTAGCTGGACGCCGACACGCGGGTGACGCTGCTGATCCTTTGTTCCAGATCCGTGGAGTCGAAGGGAGCCATGATGCCGGGGCCGGCCTCGAAGATGCCGTCTACTTCTGTAGCGTTCAGGACGGTGGACTGCGCCGCCAGATCGGCGACGGCAGCGGCTACGTGACTGGTTCGTTTCAGCGCCATATAGCCCTGACACAGGTCCACCAGCCCGGCGTAGAACAGGATCATCACCGGGGCGATCAGGGCGAATTCGACCGCAGACACGCCCCGGTCGTCGCCGGCCAGTCTGCGCAAGAGTCTGCGGATCGAGACCCTAGGCATTCCAGGGCTCGTTGCGGAAGGCGGTGGTGGACGAAATGACGACCTCGCCCGCGCCGCCACTGGTGACGGCCTGGGTCAGGGACGGGGCGATCATCGGCTGGCGATACCAGATCCGCACCAGGATCAGGTCCTGGGCGTCGCCGCCGTCATAGCTGTCTTCGTCGGGCACGCCGTCGCCGTCGGCGTCAGCGCCCTCATCGTCGGCGGCGAAATGGGCGACCACACGGACGTCGATCGTGGTGCGCGCGGCGCAGTCGCTCTGGAACACGCTCATATTGTCGCAGAAGGCCGTCTTGAACTTCGCCGCGTCGAAGCCCTGCTGCTGGGCCTGACCCGTGCGGATCAGACGGGTGGCGTCCACCACGGCGTTTTCGGCTACGGCGTCGATCATGAAGACCAGGCCCAGCTCGAGCAGCGAATACAGCAGGACGAAAAAGGGTAGGGCCACCATGGCGAATTCGACCGCAGCCGCGCCCTCGCGCGTCTTGCGGGCGTCGGTGCGGTTTGGCCGGATCAAGACAGGGCGGCGGATCATCAAGCGGTCCCTAGGGCGCGACGGCGGCGGCCGCCCCTTGAGACTTGCGCACGCTGGGGGCGCAGGAAGAACCGCACGCCATTTCGGTCGCCTGGGCCCCGCGCCAGACGCGCACCGTGCCGGTCGAGCCGCCGGTGACGACGATTTCGCGCTGGAACAGGGTGCGGCCCAGGCTGTCCACGGCGACGACCTCGGTCACCCCATAACCCTTGCCGAGGATGAACAGGGTGTTGGCGTCCACGACGGTGACGTCGGCGATCTCCGGATTGCCGACGATGACGGAGGAGGCCGGACCACTCAGTTGAACACGGGAGGAACGATCGATCTCGACATTCAGGGCGCCGGCCTGAGATCCGGTTTGCGCGACAGCGGCCATGGGCGCGGCGATCAGGGGCGTGGCGACAAAGGCGGCGGCGAGCAGGATCGGGAAAAGGCGGGGCATCGGCGACTCTGGTGCGATAGCGCGTATGAACGCGGACGCGCGCATAATGCCGCTGGCTTCCTCAACAAAGGCTGAAGCAGCCCAATTCGGATTTTCTTTGGTGAATCCGAATGTAACCACAATTCGTGACTCAGCCTTAATAGGCGTTGGCCATTCTGTCCCTGCGTTTGGGGGTCAAGCGGGCTACCGGCTCCCCCCGCCTAGTTGCTCGCTGGACATTTAATCAAAGGAACTACCATGACCAAGTTCATCTCGCGTTTCGCCAAAGACGAATCGGGCGCCACGGCCATCGAATACGGCCTGATCGCGGCTCTGATCGCCGTCGTCATCATCACCGCCCTGACCACCCTGGGCGGCAACCTGGACGCCACCTTTAACAAGGTCAGCGGCAAGCTTACCGCCGCTGCCCCCGCCGGCTAAGGCGAGGCCAAGTCTTGAAGTCGTGAAGGGCCGGGGCGGCGACGCCCCGGCCCTTTCTCGTTGTCCTTTACGGACACGGGAAACGCGGCCTTAACGTCCGGCCCGTAAGGATGAGGGATGCACGCCTTCCTCCTCCTGGCCTTGGGCCTGATGCCTGCGCTCGCCATCATCGGCGGTCTGCACGACCTGGTGACGATGAAGATTCCGAACTGGATCTCGCTGGCGCTGATCGTGCTGTTCTTCCCGGTCGCCTTGGCGGCGGGGCTCGGCCTGATCGACGTGGGCGTCCATGTCGGAGTCGCCATCCTGGCCCTGATGGTCGGCATGGGGATGTTCGCCCTGAACTGGATCGGCGGCGGCGACGCCAAGCTGATCGCGGCCAGTTGTCTTTGGCTGGGCTGGAGCGGATCGGCCATGTTCCTGCTGTGGACCGGCGTCGCGGGCGGCCTGTTCTGCCTGCTGCTGATCGCGGCGCGCCAGCATCTGCAATTCCTTACGCCCACGGCGCCCGGCTGGGTCGCCCGGCTGCTGGAGCCCAAGGGCCATATTCCCTATGGCGTCGCCATCGCCATCGGCGCCCTGCTGGCCTTCCCCGAGGCAGATCTGATGAGCGGCTTTCTGGCCGGACGGTGACGCCGTCCCCGCCGACCGGGCCGCGTCAAGCTTAGGAACGCATTAACCCGCAGGCCTCATGATTGTTAACGGCAGCGCACCATGGACCGGGTCCGGGTCGCGGCGTCTGTCGGAGTTCTCTGGATGAAGCCCGCCCGTATCGTCGTCATCTGCATCGCCGCCGTGTCGGCGCTCGGTCTGGCCCTGGTGGTCCGCGCCATGGGCAATGGCGCCCCGGCCGCTCCGGCCGCCGCCGCGTCTGTTGAGACGCGCCCAATGGCCAAGATCCTGGTCGCGGCCAAGGATCTCGAGCCCGGCAAACGTCTGACCGAGGGCGATCTGGCCTGGAAGGACTGGCCGCTGGACGAGGTCAATCCCGCCTTCATCACCGACGGCTCCACCCCAGTGCCCGCCAGGCCGGCCGCAGAGAGTTCGGCCGAGAAGACCGAAGCCGCCGTCGAAGGCACGGCCAAGGCTGTCGCCAAGATCGCCGGCCCGGGCGCCAAGGCGGACTATGTCGGCTCGGTCGTCCGTGAACCCATTCTGGCCGGGGAGCCCATCGTCGGTCGCAAGATCGTGCGCGCCGGCGACAGCGGCTATCTGGCCGCCTATCTGGAGCCCGGCATGCGGGCCATGGCCATCGGCGTTACGGTGGAATCGGCCGCCGGCGGCTTCATCCTGCCGGGCGACCGCGTCGACGTGGTCTTCACCGGCGAGGACAAGAGCGGCGTCGAGGGCGGCGGCGGCAAGTTCATCGCCGGCACCGTCCTGCATAACGTCAAGGTCCTGGCCATCGACCAGTCGACCCGCGCCGGCGACGACGAACAGGCCGTGGTGGGCGCCACCGCCACGCTCGAGGTCGGCCCGCGCGACGCCGAGATCCTGGCCCAGGCCAAGGCCCAGGGCGTGCTGTCCCTGTCGCTGCGCTCCTATGCCGACACCGCCGGGCCTTCCGGCTCTCTACGCCGCGGTCCCGCCCCCGGTCCCGCCCCGTCTCAGCCCCAGACCGTCCGCATCTACCGCGGCGGCGCCCCCGAGGTGGTGACGCCGTGAGAAAGACGATCATGCGCAAGACCGCCGTCCTCGCCTGCGCCCTGCTGGCGGGCCTAGCCGTCGCGCCCGCCCTTGGCGTGGCCCAGAGCCGCACCGCCGTATCGACCGGCGCGGCCCCCCGACTTATCAACCTGCCGCGCGGGACCTCTTTCGCCGTCGACCTGCCGGCCGACGCGCGCGACGTCATCGTCTCCAACCCGCAGGTGGCCGAGGCCATGCTGCACTCGCCGCGCCGCATCACCGTCATCGGCGTCACGCCGGGCGAGACAGACGCCGTCTTCCTGGACGCGGCCGGCCGCACCATCCTCAGCCTGCGAGTCCGCGTGGACGCCGGGACCAGCGCCCTGCAGGACACCCTGACCCGCCTGATCCCTGGTGGTTCGATCCGGGCCGAGGCGGTCAACGACACCATCATCCTGACGGGCACGGCCACCAGCCCGTCCCAGGCCGACCAGGCGCGCCGCGTGGCCGGCGCCTTCGTCAGCGCGCCTGAGAAGGTCATCAATCTGATCGGCGTCACCGGATCCGACCAGGTGACGGTCAAGGCCCGGATCGTCGAGGTGCAGCGTACGGCGGTCAAACAACTGGGCATGGACGTCAGCGCTGTGCTGAACACCGTCGGCGACGGTCTGGCCCTGAGCCAGACCTCGACTTTTGCGGTTAACGGCAACCTGCTGGGCGGCTTTGCCACCATTCAGGATGCGGTGAACGCCGCCACCGGCGGCATCGGCGAAAGGATTGTCGTCGAAAGCGGTGCGCTGGGTGAAGCCGCTTCGGTCGGCAAGTCTGTTGCCATCGAAAGCGCCGCCGGCAACGACACGATCACGGCGACCGGGCTTGCCACGGTGGCCTTTACCGGCGGCGCGGGCGATGACCTGATGGCCTTTGGCGCGGGTGGCGGCAGCTTCGATGGCGGTGCCGGCACCGATACGGCCGATTTCAGCAACATCGCCTCTGGCGTCAATGTCAACCTCGCGACCGGAAACGTCAGCAGCGGCCCAATGGTGGCAACGCTGACGGGGGTGGAAAACGTCATCGGGTCGGCCTTCAACGACATCATCCGCGGCGACGGCAATGCGAACCTGCTGCAAGGCGGCGACGGCAACGACACCATCGCGGCCAGCGGCGGCAACGACACGATGGATGGCGGCAACGGCATCGACACGGCGTCCTTCGGCGCCAGCACGGCGGCGGTCTTTGCCAACCTGGTGCTGAACACGGCCTTCGGTGCCGAGGTCGGCAACAACGTGCTGGTGTCGATCGAGAACCTGACGGGCGGTGCGGGCGACGATGCGCTGGTCGGCAATGCCGGCAACAACCGGCTGGAAGGCGGCGCGGGCAACGACACGCTGACCGGGGGGGGCGGCGACGACATCCTGGTGGCCGGAACCGGCCTCGATGTGCTGTTCGGCGGAAGCGGCAACGACACGGCGGTGTTCGCCGGGTCCTGGGCTGGCTTCGACATCACCGAAACGGGCGGCGTCTTTACCATCAGCCGGGACGGCAACGTCGCCACGGTCAGCGAGGTGGAGAACTTCATCTTCGACGGGGTGGAATACCTGGCCTCGGAGATCGTGAACTCGGCGCCGGACGACATCGTGTTCACGACCGGCGCTCCGTCGGTGGACGAGAACGCGGATGGCGCCGCCATCACCCGGCTGGATGCAACCGATCCGAACCCGGGCGATACGGTGACGCTGACCGTGGACGACTCGCGGTTCGAGATCGTGGCCGCGGTCGGGCCGGGGCTGCCGTGGCTGCTGAAGCTGAAGGCGGGCGAGACGCTGAACTACGAGGCCGAAGCCTCGGTCACGCTGAACATCGCCGCGACCGACTCCAAGGGCGCCACGCGGGTGGAGCAACTGGTGGTCACGGTGAACGACGTGAACGAGCCGCCGGAGCCGGGGCCGGGTCTGGGCACCTGGACGCCGAACGCGATCGAAGCCGGGTCGGTCGGGGCGCCGCTGTTCCCCGAAGCCGGGTTCACCGACCCCGATGGCGATGCGCTGACCTACGAGCTGCTCAGCGCACCGTCGCTGGGGCGGCTGTTGCTG
>JBKBXN010000021.1:0-23783 GCA_046314055.1 Brevundimonas sp. | reverse complement strand
AACCGGTTCGGCGCCTCGGCGCGGAGGGCCTCGGCCACCGCCTTGGCGAAGGCCTTGTTCTGGTCCCAGGTCACGCGCGAGCGGGCGTCGGTCTTGATGGGCGCGACGACGTGCAGCCCCTTGCCCCCGGTCGTCTTGACGAAGGGGTGCAGACCCCGTTTTTGCAGCTCGGCCTTCACCGTCTTGGCCGCCGCAATCACCGCCGCGAAATCC
The DNA here is from genome assembly GCA_046314055.1 of Brevundimonas sp. GTDB lineage: Bacteria > Pseudomonadota > Alphaproteobacteria > Caulobacterales > Caulobacteraceae > Brevundimonas. The sequence goes on along the minus strand of JBKBXN010000021.1, from coordinate 23,570 downwards.
AGGCCTTCATCCGGGTCGAGATCGAAGGTGATCTGTTCGGGGGTCTCAGGATCGTCCGGCCGGCAGCCCCAGGGGTGAAGCTCCAGTCCGCCCGACTGAGCGACGGCGACCAGACCGCCGACATCCGTGACGGCCACATAGGGATGGCGTTGCTGGACATCGATCAGCTTCAGGCGGGGGTTCGAGCCCGGCATGGCGTGGCGCTGGAAGAAGGTCTCGCCCTCGATGCCGTCCGGCGCTCGGATGATCGAGACCGGCCGGTCGGCGACGTGAGGCAGAATCCGCTCCGCCGCCGCCTCGTAATAGCGCGCCAGATCGGCCTTGGTGATCGCCGGCCGACCGCCGGCGGCGGGCCACAGGATCTTGTCGGGCTTGGACAGGGTGACCCCGGCGACGACGACCTTGCCAGGTGTGGGGGCTGACGCCGTCTTGGTCTTCCGGACGGCGGGCTTGGCGGCCACAGGCGCCTGCGGATCGGCGGTCACGTCCTGGGCCGGCTTGTCCTCGCGCAGACCCTTGAAGGCCGCGTGCCGCAACGATCCGCCCTCGGTCAGGCCGCCATGTTCCAACTCGGCGACCAGAACCGGCTTGACCCAATGGATGTCTTTGCCGCCACGCGGCGCCCCCTTGCCGACGAAGGGAGAAGTCTCGGCCGCCGCGCCCTTCAGGGCGGGCAACAGGGCCTTCAGCAAGGGAGCGGCGTAGCCTGTGCCGACGCGGCCGAGGTAGCGCAGCCCGTCATCCTCGGCCACGCCGACCAGCAGCGAGCGGAACCGCGTCCCGCCTTCGGAAGACCAGCCGCCGATCACCACCTCGTCGCGGCCCCGGCATTTGGACTTGACCCAGGTCGAGGACCGTCCCGCCCGATAGGGGGCGTCCAGCTTCTTGGAGATCACGCCTTCCAGGTCCATGCGGCAGGCGCTGTCCAGCACCGCCTGACCGGTCGAGGCGAAGTGATCCACATACCGCAGCCGTTTGCGCGCCTTGGCGGGAACGCGGTCGATATGGGCCTGCAGCCGCGCCTTTCGGTGCGACAGGGGCAGGTCCCGCAGATCATCTTCGCCCTCGCGCAGCAGGTCGAAGGCGAAATAGACCAGCTCGCTCGTCTTCCCATCCGCGATGGCCGCCTGCAGGGCCGAGAAGTCGGGCGTGTGATCCTCGCTCATCGCGCACAACTCGCCGTCCACCACCCCGTCGGGCCAGGCCGCCGCGTCCGCCGCCAGTTCTGGGAAGCGGTCGGTCCAGTCGTGACCGCGCCGGGTATAGAGCCGCGCCTGCCCACCCCCGGTCGCCACCTGGATGCGGTAGCCGTCGAACTTGATCTCATGCACCCAACCTGCGCCGCCCGGCGGATGGTCGGCGACCTTGCAGAGCTGGATGGGGACGAAGGCCGGCGGCTTGGCCAACGTCGCCTCGCTCGACCTGGCCTTGGGCTTGGCCGGCCCCTTGCGGGCGACGGGGCGAGAGGCGGTCCATTGCGTCTTGCCCTCGGCGATCTCCGCCAGGCTGCGGCCCGAGGCGACGGAGGCGTCGATCTCCATATTGGCGTCGCCCTCGCCCGGCACGGCCGCCTCGTCCTTTTCCTTGATCAGCAGCCAGTCGTTGCGCTTCGACGGCTTGCCCCGGTCGGACTTGAGCCGGACCAGAGCCCAGCCGCCGCCGAGCCGTTCGCCGTGCAGGATCATCTTCAAGGAGCCGCGCTTCAGCGCCGCCTCGATGTCCGGTTCCTGCGGCTCCCATTCGCCCCGGTCCCACAGCTGGACCGTGCCGGCGCCATAGTTGCCGGAGGGGATGGTCCCCTCGAACCCGCCATAGTCGAGCGGGTGATCCTCGACCTCCACCGCCAGACGTTTGACGGCGGGGTCGCGCGAGGGGGCCTTGGTCACCGCCCACGACTTCAACACCCCGTCATGCTCAATGCGGAAGTCGTAGTGAAGCCGCGTCGCGGCATGGCGCTGGATCAAATAGGTCAACCGGCCCTTGCGGGCCGATTTGGCCTTGCCCGCCGGTTCCGGCGTGCGGGTGAAGTCCCGCTTGGCCTTGTAGGCCTCAAGTCCGTTCGCCATGCCGCCTCGTCCAAACGCCTACTGACGCGGCGCGATCCGCCAAACCGTATTGGACAGGTCGTCGGCCACCAGCAGAATGCGGCGCTGGGCGTCGAAGGTCACGCCGACCGGGCGGCCGCGCGCCTCGCCGTCCTTGATGAAGCCGGTGAGGAAATCGACCGGCGGACCGGCGGGACGACCGCCCGCGAAGGGCACCCAGGCGACCTTGTAGCCCGACAGGTCCTGACGGTTCCAACTGCCGTGTTCGCCGATGAAGGCGCCCTGGCTGAAGCCGCCGCCGAAACCGCCGTCGCGCGCGAAGCTCAGGCCCAGCGCCGCCACGTGAGACCCAAGAGCATAGTCCGGCTTGACGGCCGTCTGCACCAGATCGGGTTTTTGCGGATGGACGCGCGGATCGATGTTCTGGCCCCAGTAGGAATAGGGCCAGCCGTAGAAGGCCCCTTCCCGCACAGAGGTCAGATAATCGGGCACCAACTGCGGACCCAATTCGTCGCGTTCGTTGACCACGGCCCAAAGCGCGCTCGTCGTCGGCTCGATGGCCAGGGCGGTCGGGTTGCGAATGCCTGTGACGAAGGTGCGGTGGGCGCCGGTCTGACGATCGATGGCCCAGACCACGGCCCGGCCCTGTTCGACGTCCATGCCGCGCTCGCCGATATTGCTGTTCGAGCCGATGCCGACATACAGCGTCTGGCCGTCGGCGCTGGCGGTCAGGGACTTGGTCCAGTGGTGGTTGATGGCCGACGGCAGCTTGGTCACTTCCTGACGCGGCGCGGTGATCCGGGTCTGGCCCGGCTGATAGTCGAAGCGAACCAGAGCGCCCTGTTCGGCGACGTAAAGGGCGCCGTCCACAAAGGCCATGCCGTAGGGGGCGTCCAGATTGTCGATGAAGGTGGTGCGGACCTCGGGCTGTCCGTCGCCGTTGGCGTCGCGCAGCAGGGTGATGCGGTTGCCGCCCTTAACGGAGGTCTTGCCCTTGGCCTTGATGACGCCGGCGATGAAGTCCTTGGGCCGCAGCTTGGGCGCGTGACCGCCCGCCCCCTCGGCGATCAGGATGTCGCCGTTGGGCAGGACCAGGATCTGACGCGGGATCTGCAGATCGGTCGCCATCGGGGTGACGACGAAACCGTCCGGCACGGTGGGAAGCTCGCCGTTCCAGCCGATCGGATTGGCGATCTTCATCGGCGGGACAAGGGTCTCGTTCAGGCCGGGAAGATCGGGATTGGCGCCGGTCTGGTTCAGATCAGGGTCGCTGCGGCCGCAACCCGCCAGGGCCAGGACCGCGACAGTGGTGCAAAGGAGTTTCTTGATCATCACGCGATCTCCCGCACGGTCGAGTTGGAATAGGCCAGCCAGCCGGCGATCAGGACCAGAAGGGTCGACAGGATCGACAGGGTCAGGCCGAAGGCGCCGACCGAGCTCCAGGCGTCCTGGCTATGCTTGAAGGCGTTGATCAGCCCGAAGATCCAGGCCAGGGCCAAGGCGGCCACATGGATCACGGCGGCCCGTCGCGCAGGCGTGCGCCAGGACAGGGCCAGATCGATGATGGCCCACAGGCCGGCCAAACCGCCGAACACCAGAGCGCCGACGATCAGCCAAGCCGAAAAATTCGACCACTGCATCTGGGCGGACTTCAGATAGGCGATGTCGCTGATAAGCGCCGAACTGAACAGGGCGATGGGAAAGGCCATCAGAATTCCGCGTAACGGATTCAACCTCTCACGGAAGGCGACGACAGCGGACATGAGAGGGTTTCCTGCGGCGTCGCCACGATACGGCGACGTCGAACCCAACACGCGGCCCGGCCTTTGGTTCATCCGGTCGGGCGCGACCGAACGCAGCAGAACAGGCCGCCGGCGACATGCCGACGGCCTGTCTCAGACTTAGAAACGCTTGGTCAGTTGAACGCCGTAGGTGCGGGGTTCGTTGACGAAGGCGGTCAGGTTGTTGAAGTCGATGGCGCCGATGACGTTCTCTTCATCGGTGATGTTGCGAACATAGGCGGCCGCTTCCAGCCCCTTGTTCAGATCCCGCCAGCCGGCGCGCAGGCCGCCTTCGAACGCCGTGTCTTGCATGAACTCGACCGATTCATACAGGAACAGGTTGAAGTCCTTCTGCATGGCCCAGTCCGTCGAGGCGAAGAACTCGGTGTCGTCGCCCAGCGGCAGGACATAGTTCAGCGTCAGATTGGCGGTGTATTCCGGCGCCTGCGGGAAGGGGTTGCCGTCGACCTTGGCCCGACGGGTCGTCCCCACGGTGACGATCGGGTCGGTGACGGTGCAGTTGGAGCCGCAGATGGCCACCAGCAGGTCGCCATCCTTGATCTCGGTGTGGTTCCAGGCCGCGCCGGCCGACAGGCTGAAGCCCGCGCCCAGATCGATGTCGCCGTCCAGCTCCAGGCCGTAGCCTTCGCCCTTGTCGGCGTTGATCAGACGGTTGGAGTTATCCGCGCCGCCGATGGCGGTGAACTGCATATCGCTGACTTCGTAAGCATAGGCCGTCCCGTTCAGGCGGGCGCGACCGTCCCACAGGCGGGCCTTGAAGCCGGTCTCATAGGACATGACCGTCTCGGACTCGGCCGTGGTCAGGACCGGCAGGTTGCGGCCCTGGATGGACGGGCCGCGATACCCCTTGGCCACGCGGGCGAACAGATTGAGGCTGTCGTTGACCTCATACAGGGCGCTGACGTCCCAGCTTACCTGTTCGTCGCCGACCGAAACGGCGCCCTGGCCGCCCACCGGCGTACCGGTGACGATGCGGCCGAAATAGTCGCGGCTGTCGTCGGTGTAGCGCACGCCCGCCGTCACCTTCAGGGCCTCGGTCAGCTTGTAGCTGCCCTGGCCGAACACCGACCAGGAGTCGGACTTCTGGGTGATGTCGGTCACCTTGGTCGGTTGAAGACCGCCGACGCCGTTGAAGGTGCCCGAGACCAGGTTGATGCGCTCGTCCCAATAGAAGGCGCCGACCTGCCAGCCCAGACGAGCATCGCCGTTCGAGGCCAGACGCAGCTCGTAGGTGTTCTGCAGCAGGTCGCTGGACAGGGTGCCGGTCTCGGAGTTGAACGGCGTCTTGTAGGAGGCGGTCGTTGCGGCGCTGGCCACGCCGCCGTCGATGTCGCCGTCGCCCTGGGACCAGCCCTGGTACGAGCCGACGATGCCGGTCAGGGTGGCGGGGCCGAAATCATAGGCGACGCGCAACGACTGCGAGGTCGTCTGCTGCTTCTGGAAGTTGTTGCGGCCGCCGTCGTAATAAACGGTGTCACGGTCGAAATTGCCGTTCAGTTCGTTGGAGCCCTTGGTCAGGGCGTTGGCGCGGTTCATCGTGCCCGTGCCGTCATAGTCGCGGGCCTGCAAGGTCAGCAGGGTCGACAGGCGGTCGGTCGGGGTCCAGGCGACGTGGACGCGGGCGGCCAGGTCGTCAAAGCCGCCCAGGTCGTCATCATTGGCGTCGGCGAAGGACGGGTTGTAGGCGTTGTTGACCCAGTCGTCGCGGTGGTTCCACAGGATGGCGCCGCGCACCTGAAGCGTGTCCGACGCCGGCAGGGTGACGGCCGCCTCGGTCCGGGTCGAACCCAGGTTGCCGTAGGTCAGCGAGCCGAAGCCCGTGAACGCGTCCGACGGCTTGACGGTGTCGATCTTGACCACGCCGGCCGGGGTGTTGCGGCCGAACAGGGTGCCTTGCGGACCGCGCAGAACTTCCAGCTGCTGCACGTCGAACAGGGGGAAGCCCTTCAGATAGACGCTTTCCAGAACCACATCGTCCAGCACCACCGAGACCGGCTGCGAGGCGGTGAAGTCAAAGTCCACATTGCCGAGACCGCGGATGTAGAAGCGCGGCGCATAACGACCGTTCGAGCTTTCGACCTGAAGGCTGGGCACGCGCGCGGACAGCGACAGGATGTCGGCGCCGCCTGCAGAAATCTCTTGCAGCGTCTGGGTGTTCAGGGCGGTGACGGCGAACGGCACCTCGCGGATGTTCTCGCTGCGGCGCTGGGCGGTGACGACGATGTCGTCGACGCCGGCCGACTCAACATCGGTCTGGGCGAGGGCGGCGCCGGCGCTCAGCAGCGCGACGCCGCTGACGGTGGCGGCAAGCAGGGCTTGACGAAGCATGGGATTGTTTCCTTGGCGACATGGGAAGCTGTCGCGCGTGCCCGTAAGGCCTCCCGAGGCGAGTCGCCAGCCGAGACCGCGCCGGAAATTTGAACCTTTGAAGACGCGGACACAGGGGTGCGACAATCGAGCAGACATCAACAGGCGCGACGTCGCGCGATATTGTGCCGCTTGATTTCAGATGCGAAACTGGAAGCTTGCGTGGCCTGGTTCCGCATCCCTCCCGAAATTCAGGTTCGTGCATGTCCTTCGTCACGCCATCTCGCCGCCGGCTGCTTCAACTCGCCGGAGCGGCGGTCCTGACGCCCGGTCTGACGGCGGCTCGGCGAAACCTCGTGATTGGCCGCGTGCTGGCGGCCTCGGACACGCACTCGGCCTACGAAAGGACCGGCCGGCTGCTGGCGGCGTTCGAGCACGAAGTGAAGTCTCAGGCCGTCCCCCATGTGATCGCCATCAACGGCGATATCTTCGAACACGGCAACGCCGTGTCCGTCCGTTCAGGCGGGGCAGTCGACTGGGCCTTCCTGGCCGAGGCGGCCCAGCTAGCGCCCACCGTGGTGAACCTGGGCAACCACGATAACGATCTGACGCCGGACCTGGCCGAGGTCGTGGCCCGGATGCGAAGCCTGGGCGTGCTGGTCGTCAGCAACATCGTCGATACAAGGACCGGGGCGACATACGCCGCGCCGAGCACGACCGCCCCGTTCGGGTCACGCAGGCTGCGGATCGTCGGCCTGGCGACCAATGCCTTGAGCACCTATCCGCAGGCGTCGCGCGCGCAACTGTCCATCCCGGCGCCGGGCGAATGGGCGAGCGCCCATCTGGCCGATCTGACGCAGGGCGCCGATCCGGTCCTAGTCCTGAGCCACGCCGGCGTCGTGGCCGATCGATCTATCCTGCCCCTGCTGCCGGACGGAGCCCTGATGATCGGCGGCCATGACCACCTGCTGTTCCAACATAGCCAAGGTCGCAGCGCCTATGCGCACACCGGCTCCTGGACCAACGCCTATACGGTGGCGGACTTCCACGACGACGGGTCGGTGACGGCCGAGTCTCGGGCGGTCATGGCCGACGCCCCGTCCTGGCCGCCGCTACAGGCCCTGATCGACGCGACACTCGCAGCCCATCTGACGGATGAGGACCGCGTGGTGTTGGGACGCCGGGCTCAGCCCCTGTCGCTCGGCGACACCGGCCGTCGCGTCGCGGCCAGCCTCGCACAGGCGGCCGGCGCCGACGCCGGCTTCATCGGCCACACTACTCTGGGAACAGGCGCGCCCTCGGGACCGATCACGCGGCACATGTTCAATTCCATCGTGCGGTTCGACGGCAGGCTGATGGCGGCCGATGTGTCGTTCGCCCAGTTGGAAGGCTTCATGGCCCGCGCCAATCAGGACCGGCCGATTCCGCTGGAGCAGCGCAGCGGCGACTTCCTCTATGGCGCGGCAGCGCGCCCAGAGACCGGCCGCTCAGGACGGGCAGGCGTCGCACGCATCGTCACCACTGACTGGTGCGCCGCCAATCAGGCCGAATACTTCGGAACCACAACGCTCCGGTTCGCCGAAATTCCGGACCGCCGAGTCAAGGCGGTCGCCGCCTCGGCGCTTTTCGAGGCCTGAGCAAGGCCTCAGAGCGCAACGGCGCGGAACGGCTTTCGCGGGGCGGGTTGACGGTCACCGACCCCGCGCGGCTCCTGATCCGCGTCAGTGCGGCCAGCGTTGAGGATCGCAAAGATCTTAGAACGGGAAGAAGATCGGGATCGCCACCATGGCCGCGATCCAGGTCACCAGGTTCAGCGGCAGACCGACCCGCACGAAGTCCATGTAGCTGTAGCCGCCCATGTTGAAGACCAGCACATTGGTCTGATAGCCGAAGGGGGTGGCGAAGGCGGCCGAGGCGGCCATCATGACGCAGACCAGGAACGGCCGGGGGTCGACGCCCAGGCTTTCCGCCAGGGCGACAGCGATGGGGGTGATCAGCACGGCGACGGTGGCGTTGGACAGCAATTCAGTAGCGAACAGGGTCACGCCGTACAGCACGATCAACGCCCCCAGCGGCCCCATAGGTCGGATCACGCCGATGAGCCGGTCGGCGCCGGCGGAGGCCAGGCCGGTCACCTCGATGGCGGTTCCGACCACCACCATGCCGGCGATCAGCAACAGGATCTCCGGCCGCAGACCTGCGTAGGCTTCGTCCGGCGTGATGACCTTCAGCAGGATCAGCGCCACCGCGCCGGCGAAGGCCGAGGCGGCGATCGGCGCCCACCCCAGGGCGGCCGAGGCGATCACCAGCACAAAGACGGCCAGCGAAATCATCGCCGGGCGCAGACGGAAGGGCCGGTCCGCCGCCCCATAAAGATCGACGTCGCCCAGGTGTGCATCGCCCGAACCGTCCGACTGGTTTCGGGCCTCGCCCAGACGCGGGAGGCCGAAGGGCAGAATGCGTTTATGCCGCTGAGCGGCGTCCGCCTCTTGCCGCCGACGGGTCTCTTCCATCTCGGCCAGGCGCGCCGTCTCGGCTTCGTCCATGGCCACCGACCGTCCCAGTTGACGCGCGCCGACGAAATAGAGCCACAGCCCCCCGACGATCGCGAGGAACAGACCCACCGGCGTAATCTCGAACAGGCCGAACACCGGCTGGCCCGCGTTGCGCGCCATGTCATTGACCAGGAGGTTCGTCGAGGTGCCGATCAGCGTCAGCAACCCGCCCATCACGGTCACATGGCTCAACGGCATCAGGAAGCGCTTCGGCGAAAGCCTCAGGGATTGAGCCACGTCGCGGATCACCGGCGCAGCCAGCACCACGACGGGCGTATTGTTCAGGAAGCCGCCGATAGCACCGCACAGACCGATGACGATCCATATTCCCCGCGCTCCGACGCGGGCCGCCAGCCGGGTCGCCTGACGGATCATCAGGCCCAGCAGCCCTGACAGTTCGATGGCGTAGGCGATGACGAACAGGCCGGCCAAGGCGATGACAGCCGGGCTGGCGAAGGCGCCCTGCACCTCCACAGGTCGGACTACGCCCAGAAGCAGAAGGACGGCGGCGCCGGTCAGGGCGACGACGTCGGCGCGCAGCTTGCCGTTGATCAGCACGCCGACCACGCCGACAAGCACCGCCAATGCGGCGATCTGATCGAAGGTCATAAGCTCGTGCAGACCGCCCTCCATCGCTTTCGTCAACCTATTTCGAGTATCGTCCCCAAAACAGCCAGCTGCATGCTAGGGTGGTTTCATGCTCGAACCGATCGCGTTGCCTCGCCCGTCGGTCGTCGCGCTTGCGGCGTCCTTTCTCCTTTTCGGCCCCGCACTTGCTGGCTGCCAAGGCGAGAAGTCCGCGCCCGAGCCCAACCCTGAACCTGTCCAGACACAGACGCCCGTCGTCGCTGTCGGGCCTGCGCCGACGCTGGACCGCGCCGGACTGCTGCAGGCCATGGATGTGGCCGCGTCCGCCTATGCGGCGGGCCGCGACGTCGGCGGGGCCAGTCTGGCTGGGCGACGGTTCGTGGTTCGTCAGGCCTTCGGCTGTGCGGGTGCGACGCCGCCCCCCGCAGACACGGCGACAGGCGACGGTCTCGCCGCCTGGTCCTGGGGGGAGCAAAGACGTAGCCTGAAACTAACCTTGGCGCCCGGCGACTGGACGGCGTCCCCCTTGGTCGCGGGCGGCGCCGAAACCTGGGAGACTGTCGAGGGCTTCTGGTTGGCGCGGCCCTGGCTGCGGGCCGACGGCTGCCCCGGGGTTCAAGGCGATCCCCTGGCCAGCGGACCGGCGACGCCCTCGCCCCAGACGATGGGCCTGGCGGCCGTCTTCGAGGAAGACGGACCCCGCACCGGACGTCGAAACGGCCGCGCCTATGATTTCATCGTGCGCGGCGAAGACGGACAGCAGGCCGTGGCGCCGGGCGAGGGCTACCGCCTGGTGCTGGAAGGCCGAATGGTCGCCTTCGCCGACGGCCGCGCCATCCGCTGCCGCGCCGCCAATCCCGATCAACGACCGGTCTGCATCGGCGCGGTTCAACTCGACCGCGTCGCTTTCGAGGACGCCCAAGGCAAGATGCTCAGCGAGTGGCGCGCCGGTTGACGTGTAGGTCGATCCTAGCAGACTGAAATAACGGCATAGATCGCGGATGATCTTTCCTCGCTTCGGCGCGCCGTCACCTACGGGTGGCCCGGGTTTAATAAGGACGCTCTAGCGGCAGGCGTTAAGCGGGCTGGACATCGCCAGAATCTCCAGCACGATCCTGGCCATGATCGGTCGCATCGCATCGCGCTGTGCCTCGGCGGCCGTGGGCGTGTCGCGGACCACCTCCACCCCAGCCGCGAGAACGAGCAAAAGCCGGGCGCCCTCCGTTGCTCCCTCTCCCCCCAAAGCCCGGGCAAGCGTGGGAATGATGCGACGCTCGAATATATTGCAGATCAGAGCCCTCGCTGTCGGGTCGGACGCCGACCGCACCGCAACCAGGACAAGATCATCAATACGCTCCTGGGCGACGACGCCATGCTCATCCAATATCTCCGCCCCGTCTTCACGACCGACAGGCTGGTCGAAGATCTGACTGAAAAGGTCCGTCTTGGATTCGAAATGCCGGTAGACCAAGGCATGGTCGATGTCCGCTTCCACCGCGATCTCGCGCAGGCTGGCTCCGAAACCGCGCTGGATAAACAGTTTGCGCCCAGCGCAAAGTATAGCGTCGCGCGTGACCTGCTGACCGCGTCTATGCCGGACGGAGCGTCGTCCCTGTTTTGGGAATTGGGAGCCATCCCCCTCCATGGGGCCGGGGACGTTCGGGCGTGTCATGAGATGCTCACGGCACGAACGACGTCCCCGGCGCAGATCACCGCAGCCCTCCGCCGAGCGTGCGGTACAGCTCCACCAGATTGGTTTCGCGGCTGAGGCGGGTGTTCAGCAGTTGCTGCTCGGCGCCGTACGCGGTTCGTTGTGCGTCCAGCGCCGTCAGGAAGGACGAGACACCGACGCGGTAGCGGGCCTCGGAAATCGCCGCCGCCGTCCGCGCGGACTCGGCCCTAGCCGTCTGGGCCGAGACCTGTTCAGTGATCGTGCCGCGCTGGGCCAAGGCGTTGGCGACTTCGCTGAAGGCCGTCTGTATGACTTTTTCATAGGTCGCCACCGCCGCCTTGGCGTTCGCCTCAGCCAGGCGGACATTGCCCAGCCGGCGGCCCGCGTCGAAGATCGGCAGGCTGACCCCCGGCGTAACGGAATAGGCATAGCCGCCGTCCGAAAAGAGATCGGACAAGGCCGAACTGGCGCTGCCGTAGGAGGCCGTCAGCGAGATGGTCGGGAACAGGGCTGCGCGAGCCGCGCCAATGTCGGCGTTCTCACCCCGCAGCTGGTGCTCGGCTTGCAGCACGTCCGGGCGCGCCAGCAGGACCTCCGACGACACACCTGTCGGCAACTCCGCCAGGGTCGCGCCTGCGTCGCTCAGACCTTCCGGCAGCAGATCAGGGGCGACCGGCGCCCCGACCAACAGCTCCAACGCATTGCGATCCTTGGCGACCGTGGTTTCCAGGACGGCGACGTCATTGCGCGCCGACTGATACTGGACGTCCGCCTGGCGGGCCTCCAGCTCGGACGCAGTGCCCAGCCGGAACTGCGCCTGGGTCAGGGACAGGGTCTCCGCGTAGCTGTCGAGGGTCTGGCGGGACAGTCGGAGTTGGTCCTGATCCGCTGCGAGCGTCAGCCAAGCGGTCGCGATTTCCGCGATCAGGCTGATCCGCGTCGAGCGTTGGCCCTCTTCGGTCGCGAGGTACTGCTGAAGCGCGGACTCGCTCAGATTACGAACCCGGCCGAACAGATCGATCTCGAAGGCCGAGACGCCGAGATCGGCCGAATAGGACTCCACGTCCGATCCCGGCGCAGCCCCGGCGGCCGCGACCTGGGACGCATTGTCCGTATAGGTCGCCGATCCGCTGACAGAGGCGGTCGGAAGCCGGTCGGCGCGGGTCACGCGGTACTGGGCGCGCGCGGCCAGGACATTGGCCGCCGCAACCCTGAGATCGCGATTGGTGTCCAGACCCTGAGCTATGACCTGACGAAGACGGGCGTCGGTGAAGAAGTCCCTCCACCCCAGGTCAGCGACAACGACGGGGTTGGCCGCCGCGTCTGGATAGACCCCGCCTTGCGGCAGCGCGGCTGGAACGACGCCCGTCGGCTGAACAAAGGCGGGGGCGAGATTGCATCCCGACAGCAGCGCCGCCCCGGCCAGCAGGATTGAGATCGGCTTGATCATGGTTTGAGGCTCTCGGCGGCTTCACCGCTCTGAAAGGTGGGACTGGGGGGCGAGACCGGCTTGCGCGACTTGAACAGGTTGGTGACGACGACGAAGAACATCGGCACGAAGAAGATGGCCAGGACGGTGGCGCTGAGCATGCCGCCGATCACCGACTGTCCGATGGCGTTCTGTCCCCCTGCGCCGGCGCCGGTCGAGATCGCCAGCGGCAGGACGCCGAAGATGAAGGCTAGACTGGTCATCAGGATCGGCCGCAGCCGCAGCCGCGCCGCCTCGACGGCCGCCTCCATAGCGCCCATGCCTTGACGTACGCGCTCCTCGGCGAACTCGACAATCAGAATGGCGTTCTTGGCCGCCAGCCCGATCGTGGTGATGATGCCGACCTGGAAATAGATGTCGTTCTGAAGACCTGTGAACTGCGCAGCGAGAACCGCCCCCAGAACACCCAGCGGCACGACCAGCAACACCGCCACGGGCACGGTCCAGCTCTCATAAAGGGCCGCGAGGCACAGGAAGACGATCAGAAGAGACAGGGCGTACAGAGCCGGCGCTTGGCCGCTCGACATCTGCTCCTCATAGGACAGGCCGGTCCATTCCAACCCGGTCCCTGGAGGCGTCTTGGCATGGATTGCCTCCATAGCGGCCATAGCCGCTCCGGAACTGACGCCTGCGGCCGGTCCGCCCTGGATCTGCATCGCGGGCTCGCCGTTATAACGAGTCAGTTGGACCGGCGCCTGCGTCCACGACTGGGTGGAGAAGGCTGTGAAGGGCGCCAGTTCTCCCGAAGCGCCGCGAACGTAGAAGTCGCTTAGAGACTCGGGCTTCTGACGATAGGGCTGGTCGGCCTGGATGTAGACCTTCTTCACCCGGCCGCGGTCGATGAAGTCGTTGATATAGGTTCCGCCCCAAACCGTGGAGACGGTGCTGTTCACGGTGGCGAGATCCAGTCCCAGAGCGGCGAGCCGATCCTGGTCGATGTTGATCTTCAGCTGAGCGGCGTCGTCCAGCGACAGCGGACGCACCTGGGACAGGCTCGGATCCTGAGCCGCCATGCCCAGCATCATGTTCCGCGTCTGCAGCAGGCCTTCATGGCCTTCGCCCGTGCGGTCGACCAGCCACATGTCGAAGCCGGTGGCGTTGCCGAGCTCGGACACGGCCGGCGGCACCAGGGCGAAGATCATGGCGTCGCGATATTGCGAGAAGGCGCCCATGGCCCGACCGGCGATCGCCTGGGCGGTATTGGCGGGGCCCTTGCGCTCTTCCCAGTCCTTTAGCCGCACGAAGGCGAGGCCTGCGTTCTGACCCTGGCCGGCGAAGGAGAAGCCGCTGATAGTGAAGACGCCCTCGACGTTGGCGGCCTCGTCCTTCAGCAGATGGTCGCGAACCACGTCCAGCGCCTTGTCGGTCCGGCCCAGCGTCGCGCCTGACGGTCCTTGGACCATGGCCATCATCATGCCCTGGTCCTCCTCCGGCAGAAACCCGCCCGGCAAGCGCATGAAGGCGAACGCCATGACGCCGCAGATCAGGAGATAGATCAGGCCCGAGCGTTTCCAGCCGCGGGCGGTCTTGCGGACCCCGCCTTCGTAGCTGACGGTCGCCCGGTCGAAACTGTCATTGAACCAGGCGAAGAAGCGCCCCAGCGGTCCGGTCCCGTGACTCTTGTGCGGATCGTGCGGTTTCAGAATGGTGGCGCACAGGGCCGGCGTCAGGATCATGGCGACCAGGACCGACAGGACCATGGCCGTGACGATGGTGATCGAGAACTGACGATAGATGACGCCCGTGGAGCCTCCGAAAAAGGCCATGGGCAGGAAGACGGCTGACAGGACCAGGGCGATGCCGACCAGGGCGCTGGTGATCTGGTCCATAGACTTGCGAGCGGCTTCCTTGGGGGACAGCCCCTCGGTCTGGATCAGTCGCTCGACGTTCTCGACCACGACGATGGCGTCATCGACCAGCAGACCGATGGCCAGAACCATGCCGAACAAAGTCAGGGTGTTGATGGAGTAGCCAAACAGACTCATCACCGCGAACGTGCCCAACAGCACGACCGGGACAGCGATGGTCGGGATGAGGGTGGCGCGCCAGTTCTGCAAGAACAGGAACATGACGATGAAGACGAGGACCACGGCTTCGATAAGGGTGTGAATCACCTGTTCGACGGAGAGCCGCACGAAGGGCGTGGTGTCATAGGGATAGGTGACCTTGACCCCGGCCGGAAGGGTCTGGGCGATGCGGGCCACTTCGGCCTGAACGGCCTCAACCGTATCCAGAGCATTGGCGCCGGGCGCCAGCTTGATTCCGAAACCGCTCGCGGGCTTGCCGTTGTACTGGCTACGGAATCCATAGGATTCCGCGCCCATTTCCACGCGGGCGACATCGCGCAGACGCACAATCGCGCCGTTGGTGTTGGTCTTGACGCGGATGGCGCCGAATTCTTCCGGGGTCTGAAGGCGCGACTGAACCGAGACGGTCGCGTTCAGCATCTGGTCTTCAGGCGCAGGCAGGGCGCCGATCTGGCCTGCAGAGACCTGCGCGTTCTGGGCCTCCACGGCGCTGGTGACATCCGCAGCCGTGACGCCGTATCCCGACATCTTCAGCGGATCGAGCCAGATCCGCATGGCGTATTGCGAACCGAATACCTGGATCTCCCCCACGCCGTTGACCCGACTGATCGGGTCCTGGAACTTGGATACGACGAGATCGGACAGATCGACCTGGGTCTGGGAGCCGGTGTCGGAATAGAGTCCGGTGATCAGCAGGAAGTTGCTCGACGACTTGGCGACGGTGACGCCAAGGCGTTGCACCTCCGTAGGCAGTTGCGAGGTGGCGGCCTGCAGCTTGTTCTGGACCTGCACCTGGGCGATGTCAGGATCCGTGCCCTGCTCGAAGGTCAGGGTGATGGTCGCGTTCCCGGCAGAAGACGAGGACGACGAGAAGTAGCGGAGGTTGTCGATGCCCTTCAGTTGCTGCTCGATCACCTGGGTCGTCGTGCGCTCCAGGGTCTCGGCGTCGGCGCCGGGATAGTTGGCCGTGATGGTCACGGCTGGCGGGGCGATTGTCGGAAACTGCGCGATAGGCAGGCTGCGGATCGCCAGCACGCCGGCCAGCATCAAGCCGATCGCAAGGACCCATGCGAAGATGGGCCGATCAATAAAGAAGCGGGCCATGGGCTAGTGCGCCTGCGCCGAGGTTTGAGCAGGCTTGCCAGACGGCGCCCCACCGGCCTGATAGGGCGAGGCCTTGACCGGCGTACCCGGCATCAGGTTCTGGGCGCCTTCGACCACCACACGGTCTCCAGGCTGCAGGCCGGAAGTCACCATCCAGTCTTGCCCCACGGTCCGACTGGTGGTGATGGGGCGAGGTTGCAGCTTGCCGTCCGCTCCGACCACCATCACCGAGGCGCCGCCCTTGGCGTCGCGGCTCACGGCGCGTTGCGGCGCGAGGATGGCGTTGGAGGTCGACCCTTCGACCAGGACCGCACGAGCGAACATGCCAGGAAGCAGCAGCCCATCCGGGTTGTTGAAGATGGCCCGAATGTTCTGGCTGCCGGTATCGGCGTCCACGGTGACGTCAGCAAACTGAAGCGTTCCGTCCTGACCGTAGGTCGAACCATCTTCGAGCACCAACTTGACCCGGGCGCCATTTGCATCGCGGGACAGAGCGCCGGACGCAATCTGCTGACGAAGCTTCAACAGGTCCGCGCTGGACTGCGGAATGTCGACGTAAACGCGATCAATCCGCTGGATCGTCGCCAAGGGCGATGCCTGGGATGCGGTGACCAAGGCGCCGACGGTGAAGCTGGAACGTCCGATCCGGCCCGAGATCGGCGCACGGACAGTCGTCCGGGCCAGATCGATCTGAGCAGTGCGAAGCGCCGCGACCTGGGCCTGAACATCGGCTTCGGCCTGCTGCGAGCTCGTCAGGGCGTCTTCCAGCTCCTGCTGCGAGATGCCGTTGATCTTGACCAGTTCCTGATAGCGGCGCGCCAGCCCGGCGGTCGAAGCCACAGCGGCCCGCGCCCGAGCCAGGCTCGCCTGAGCGCTGGCCGCTTGCGCCTCATAGGGGGCGGCGTCGATGCGATAGAGCGCCTGGCCCGCGCGGACGTAATCGCCTTCTTCGAACAGACGCGCCGTGACGAGGCCGTTCACCTGCGGACGAACCTCCGAGGTCTCGGCCGCGCTGATCCGACCCGGCAATTCCGTCGTCAGGGTGATGGGGCTGGTCTTGATTGTAACGACCGAGACCTGCGGCGGGCCAGCGGTCGGCTGCTGAGGCTGTGACGAACAGCTCGCGAGGAGCAACGCCAGACCCATCGCCGGAGCGACAACTTTCATCCTTAACCTCTCGCAAACTACATGTGAACGAACGTTCACTCACTGTTGCGCAGTTGTTAGTCGTGGGCTATGGGCCCTGTCAAGTGAGGATGAGTACCAGATGGCTTCGGCGGCGAAGGCGAGAGAGCAACGGGCGCGCGAGCGGCGCCAGACGTTGATCGACGCCGCGCGCGCGCTGTTCGTGAAGCAGGGTTTTCACCAGACCGGGATGGCGGAACTCGCTGCCGCGTCCGGTATAAAAATGGGACAGATCTACCGGGACTTCGACAGCAAGGACGATATTATCGCCGCCATATGCGAGCAGGACATCTCTCTATTGTTGTCGGATGTCCGCTTGTTCGACGACTCCAGGATGGGCGGGCCTCAGGCTTTACGAACCTGGATCGAGGACTATATCGCTAGCCAACCTGGGCTGGACCAGTGCAGGATCATGACTGAGATTTCGGCAGAGGCCGGAAGAAACCCACGCGTCGCACACATTCTGATCGACTTAGAATCCCGACTGCTGACGAAGCTAGATTCCACGCTGAACGCCCTGACCAATGGTCGGATCGAGCCCATCGTTCGCCTTCGCATCGTCAAAATCATGTTCGCCCTGAACCTGGGCCTGATGACCCAAAGAGCGGCCCAGCCGAACTACGACACCACAGGCGCCCTGCGTCCGGCGATGGACCTGATCCTCGGCGAACTCGAACGCCTGATGCTCCATAAATAGGCTCAGCAAGCTGTTGAATAAGCCTCGCCCCGGGCGGTGAAGTCGGCATGTCGCCGCCGTGGAAGCCGATTTTAACCGCATGGGAGCAGTTGCCCCTGGGTCCACGGGACAAGGGCGGCTGCTAAGCCATGTCCGCCCGCGCCCGCTCCGACGTCGGAGTTTCGCCGCGGTCTATTCGGCCCTCGGTTTCGGTGGCCACCGCCGCGCATCATCGCGTTTGAGGAAGGTCTCGCTTATATAGCGACCCTTCCTTCTGATCTGGACCCGCCATGTTCCGGACGGGAGCTTCGAATACTTCGCCATTTTGTGTGCGCTCTGTGTGCACTGAGAAGTCGAAAAGCCGGAAGAAGCGTCACAACACGGCGTAAAATCGAGCGCGCACTTCACCAACCACCGTTTTGATATTATAGAAAAAATGTCGATAAATCAAGCGCGTAAGCTATCCGTAGCACCCATGATGGACAGGCGAGATCGTCCAATAAATTCAAATCATTAGTGGAGCGCGTGTGCAGATTTTGCACACTCAGATTCACGTTACCTTCCCTTTTCATTCCCACGCAACGCCACGATTTGGCATCGTCTGGCGCTCAGTCTTGTCCTCTACGGCTCCGCAGTTGTGCAAAGCTGCAGGATGCGCGTTCGCGCGGTCAATCACATCAGCAAGTACACGTCGTATCCATCCCTGCTAGCGCAACTGGCGTTCGAATCGCTGCGGGCGCGCCTACGACAAACCTTACGCAGGCCCTCTGTGGCCCGTTCACAACGACTGGACCTGACGCAACGCGGATGTTCGGAAGGTCCGTAGTCCTGCCGACCCCGGATTGTTCAGACTGGGCGTCGCCATAGCTATCCGGCAGCACTGACGCTGCGCCACCAGGCGCATGGGTACCGGCAAGCGGCCAGTCAGCGCAGGCGTCGACTACATGCCTCAAACTTTCGACGAACCGAGTGCGCTCCCGCAGGGACCATCCGCGACCGTGTGTGTCGAGCGGCCAAGAGGAATAGAAAATGGCGGTTGCCGAGCTCGGCGCGGGCGGCCCGGCAGAACCAATCGGCTAAGTCGCCTTGCGGTCATGGCAACTTCGTGAGGCGCCGTACGTTTGATCTCCACCTCGCTGGCCTTCGCCGCTTTCAGCGCTCTCACAGGACGCAACCTTGTCGCTATTCGATCCGATCTCGAACGTTCCTGGCGCAACGGAGCCGGATGACAAGACCAGAGCCGGCAAGCGCCTTATCGATGAGGAACCCAACCTCGCCGATTTCAACTTCGAGCAATCGGTTATGCATGGATTGACCCTGCGGCCGCGACGGATCGCCAGCAAATGGCTTTACGACGATATTGGTGCGGCCCTCTTCGAAGACATCGTCTCCTCGCCGGGCTATTATGTGCCGCGGGCCGAACGGCAAATCCTTGAAGTCCACGGAGCCGAAATCGCAGAGGCCCTCGGGGAGGGCGGCAGTCTGGTCGAGTTCGGCAGTGGCGCCAGCACCAAGGTGCGCCTGTTGCTCGACGCACTCCCGAACTTGCACCGCTATGTCCCTATCGAGATCTCTGAGGCGCAACTCCTAGAGGCGGCCGACGCCATCCGCGCCGACTATCCGGACCTGACGGTGGTCCCGATTGCGGGCGACTTCACCAAACACGTCGCCCTGCCTGCGCCCGTGCGCGAGGGGCCCGTTCTGGGGTTCTTTCCGGGCTCGACGCTGTGCAATCTGCTGCCGCAAAACAGCGCCGGATTCCTGCGCCGCATGCATGCGATCCTGGGTTCGAACAGCCTCTTCCTGGTGGGCGTCGACCTGCAGAAGAGCACCGACACGCTTCTTTCGGCCTACAACGAGCCCGGCGGCGCGATATGGCATTTCAACCTGAACATCCTGGATCGCATGAACCGCGAACTGGGGACGACCCTCGTTAAGGACGCGTTCCGTCACGAAGCCAAATACAACGTCGAAGCCGGGCGCATTGAGGCGGCGATCTACCCCCTGCAGGGTCAGAGCGTCATCGTAGCGGGCCAGGCGTTCGATCTTCCGGCGCAGGAACCGATCATCCTCGAGTATTCGCACAAATACACACTCGAGGGTTTCGCGGCGCTGGCCGAAAGCGCGGGGTGGAAAACACTGTACGCCTGGACTGACGCCGACGCTCTGTTCTCGGTTCACCTGCTGACAAACCGGACCGACAAATGACCGCGACCGTTTCCACGAACACCCATCCGCTGGCCCAGGCGTTCGAGACCTTCGTGCGTGACCAGGCTTTCCCATGCGTCGGCGCCAAGTCCGCCCTGGCCCGGAGCCAGATGGAAATCGTGGTCGCCCGCGACATCACCTCGGCATGGGACGATCTGCGCATCCACCCCGGCCTCTTCGAAGCCGCGCGCCGCTTTACGGTCGATCCCACGCTGTTCCAGAGTTTCGTCGTCATATTCGAGGGGCCCCGTTCGTTGAACGAGGTCGAGTTCGAACAAGCCATGTGGGACCGCATTCAGTCGCTTTCGGACAAGGACGCCTGGCATGGTGTCGCCTACGACAGGACGGTCGACGCCGATCCCGACAGCCCGCACTTCTCGCTGAGCTTCGGCGGAGAGGCCTTCTTCGCCGTCGGCATGCATCCGGGCGCCAGCCGGCCCGCGCGCCGGTTTCACACTCCAGCGGTGGTCTTCAACCTCCACCGCCAGTTCGAGATGCTGCGGGCGTCAGGCGCCTATGAAAAATTGCGCGCGAGTATCCTGCAGCGCGATGAGACCCTGGCGGGCAGCATCAACCCGATGCTGGCTCGCCACGGCGACAGCTCCGAGGCCCGGCAGTACAGCGGCCGTGAAGTGGCCGAGGCCTGGTCCTGCCCCTACGCCACCCCGAACAGGACGTCCGATGCCGCATGAAATCCAGCCGCGCTCCGGCGTCGCCTTCGAGCTAAAGGCCGGCCAGCGCCTCAAGATCATCGACCCCCAGGGTGAGCAGGTCTCCGACCTTCTGGCCTTCAACCGCCACGACATCGCCGAGGTGATCTCCTCCGGGCGGACGCTGGACTATGCGAGCAAAATCTATCTAACCACCGGAGACGCCCTGTACTCCAACCGCTCGAACGTCATGCTGCGGATCGAGGAGGACCGCGTCGGTCGCCACGACTTTCTCCTGACGCCCTGCTCCGCCGACACCTTCCGCATCATCTACAGCGATAAGGATCCTCACCGGGGCTGCTTCGGAAATCTCGCCGAGGCGCTAGCGCCCTACGGCGTCGTGCCGGATCAGATCCCGACGGCCTTCAACGTCTTCATGAACGTTCCCGTCGATGGCGAAACGGGTGCGTTGACGGTAGAGCCGCCGCTCAGCAAGGCTGGCGACTTCACGATCTTCGAGGCGTGCATGGACCTGATCATTGGCATGACGGCCTGTTCGGCCTTGCAGTCCAACAACCACAGCTTCAAGCCGATCCATTACGAGGTGACTTGACGGGCAATCATGACCTTGGTGTCAGAAACAAAGCACCACAGCCCCCGACCCGCAGACTACGCATACGTCGACAACGAGGCGAAAAACCTCGGGTCCAGACGCTCTACGGATTGTTGCATTGTTAGGGATCAGGGAATGACCGCTGCTGGCGGATAGCCGCCCCGTCAGGCTGACCGGCCAGCCCTCCGGACCATAATCGAGCGCCGCCCAGCCATATGTCGCTTCATCGCCGAGCGCCGACTGGCCGGCGCGATGGATCGCTGCCGCTGGGAACCGTTCCAACAGCGTGAGGCGTCGGCTGTGACGACCTCACCTAACCCACTGTTCTCGCTTGGCCGTATCAGGGGGGAGTGCTTCAGAACTCTTGCCAATCGGCTTGCGCCACCCGCCCGCCCCCGACGGCGGCGAGCCGAGGCCGCCTCACCTCTTGAGCGGTCGGCGAAGAGCGGCCGACAGAGCCGCCGTTCCTGTCACGCTGGGCGGCGGACGCAATCGACTGCTCGCCCTCCTGCGGGCTGACCTGAAAGCGTCCGACCAGTTGCATCATCTGCCCCGCGTCCTGGGTGAGGGCCAGGCTGGCGGCGGTCGATTCCTCGACCATGGCGGCGTTCTGCTGCGTGACCTGATCCATTGCATTGACCGCGGTGTTCACCTCGGCCAGGCCAATGGCCTGCTCCTGCGTCGAGGCTCTGATCTCCGTCATCAGGGTCGTCACCTCACGGACGCCTTCCGCAATTCCAGACAGCGCTTCGCCCGACTGGTGCACCAGGCCTACGCCGCT
Organism: Brevundimonas sp.; assembly: GCA_046314055.1. Taxonomy (GTDB): domain Bacteria; phylum Pseudomonadota; class Alphaproteobacteria; order Caulobacterales; family Caulobacteraceae; genus Brevundimonas. The sequence goes on along the minus strand of JBKBXN010000021.1, from coordinate 1,868 downwards.
CTTGACCTGGGCGCCGCTCGTGGAGATCAAGGTCTTGATCTGCCGTGCGGAGTCCGCCGAGCGCTGGGCGAGCGCCCGCACCTCCGATGCGACAACGGCGAACCCTCGCCCGGCGTCTCCCGCACGCGCCGCCTCGACCCCGGCGTTCAGCGCCAAAAGATTGGTCTGGAAGGCTATCTCGTCGATGACGCTGACGATTTCGCTGATCTGATCCGATGAACGCTCGATCTCGCCCATGGCCGCGATGGCGCGCTGGACGACGGCCCCGCCTGTTTCGGCTTGAACGCGCGTCGCGGCGACGACGGCGTCCGTCGCCTTGGCGTGTTCTGCGGTCTTCTGGACCGTCGCCGTGATCTGGTCCAAGGCGGCGGCCGTTTCTTCCAAAGCCGCCGCCTGTCGTTCCGTACGGCTCGACAAGTCTTCTGCAGCACTGCTGATTTCGTTGGCCCCCGACTGGATGGCGCCTGCATTGCCGCGAATGACCCCGACCGCGCCATCCAGGGCCGCCATGGCCTGATTGAAGTCATCGCGCAGACTGGCGTAGTCGCCGGGGAAGATCTCCGCGATGCGATAGGACAGGTCGCCGGCCGCCATTGCGGACAGTCCCCGTCGCGTCCCGTCCACGACGGCCGTCTGAACCTCGGCGGCCTGACGTTCCGCCTCGGCGCGTCGGCTGCGCTCATCCTCGATGGCGGTCACGTCCGTGGCGAACTTCACCACCTTGTAGGGTCGACCGTCTGCACCCAGCATCGGGTTGTAGGAGGCCTCGATCACGACGCGGCGTCCGCCCTTGCCATAGCGGACGAACTTATCGACGAAGAACTCGCCCGCATTCAGGCGGCGCCAGAAATCGGCGTAGGCCGGCGTCGCCGCCTCCGCTGAATCCACGAACATGCTGTGGTGCCGTCCCTGGATATCGGCAAGGTCGTAGCCGAGGACCGCCAGGAAATTGGCGTTCGCGTCGCGCACCGTTCCATCCAGGTCGAATTCGATCACAGCCTGCGATCGATGGAAGGCGGCGACCAGGCTGCTAAGCTCCGCCATGGCGGCTTGTTCCGCCACGCGGGTTTTGGATTGAAAACTGAACATGGCCGTCTCCGTGTGGTCCGGAAAAGCGGGGACCGAGGGAGAGGATTAGCGCCAGTACCTTAACATCTATTATATCTAACATGATCTAATAGCTGTTTAGTATGTTAGGTTCGATGAACACGCATCTGGATGGATCGTTATGAGCGCACGGCCGAAGCCAACGAGTGAACCAGCGGATTTCGCAGAATTGCACGTCGATCAGCAGCTCTGCTTGGCCTTGCAGACCAGCAGCAGCCTGATCACCCGACTTTACCGAAGGCTTCTGGGGCCGCTGGGCCTCACACACCCTCAGTATCTCGTCTTGATCGCCCTATGGGAATTTGAGCGTCCCATGACGATGGGCGATCTAGGAGATCGTCTCTCAATGGACACGGGGTCGCTGACGCCTCTCGTCAAACGGATGGAGACAGCGGGGCTAGTCTCTCGCAAGCGGGACACGCGCGACGAGAGAAGAGTTTGGGTCGAACCGACCGCCAAGGGCTCGGCCCTACGCGACGATGTCCTGTCGGTTCGCAGGGAAGTGGTCCGCCAGCTCCCCGTGACGGGGGAACAGATCGCAGCCCTTCGCCGCCTCCTGCAGGACATGAACGAAGCTCTGGTTCAAGCGGACGCAGACGAGCTGGGATGACCCGGCTGCCGAGAAATACGTTGTAGCTGCCATCGAGTTGGCGAATGGCCGTGTCAGCAGCGAACGCGCGCTGCGCCAGCTGTCGCAGCCGCCACGTATTATTCATCTGGTAGTCGCGGCGCTTTCCCCCATTGAGTCGGTGGCAGGCAAA
>JBKBXN010000020.1:0-24165 GCA_046314055.1 Brevundimonas sp. | reverse complement strand
GTACCAGTCTTCGCCCGCGCCTTCAGGCTCCGGATGCCGCTCCGCCAGGGTGACGACCCCCAGGGCCGCCGACATCCAACCGGTGGTGGTCCAGTCCGACCCCTCGCGCTTCAGCCAGGACAGTTCGGTCGACCCGCCGCCCACGTCGATGATCACCACCCCCTCGGCCCGGGGGTCGATCAGGTTCAGACAGCCCTCGACCGCCAGCCGCGCCTCTTCCGCCGGATCGATGATCCGCAGCCTCAGCCCGGTGCCCTTGCGCACCCGATCAATGAACTCCGCCCCGTTCTCGGCCGCTCTGCAGGCCTGAGTGGCGACCGCGCTCAGCCGGACCGATTCCACGCCCTTCCTGACGATCCGGTCGGCGCACAGGGCCAGGGCGTCATAGGCCCGGTCCATGGCGCGGGGATCCAGCCGTCCCGTTCGGGACAGGCCTTCGCCCAGCCGCACGATGCGGCTGAAGCTGTCGACCACCCGAAAGCCGTCGCGTGAGGGCCGCGCGATCAGCAGCCGACAATTATTGGTCCCCAGATCGAGCGCGCCATAGAGTTGCGCATCCCGACCCGACGCATCCCGCTCGCGGGAAGGCTGGGACCGCTCGTCGCGCCGTCGAGGCGCGCCGTGGGTCTCCGGCATGGGCCGTCATTCCGATGTGGGCGGTCCAAAGCGGCGCCCGTCCCGATCAACCTAGCCCGCCAAGATCGTCCGCGCCAAGCCATTCTGTCAGGAAGATGAACAGGCCTGAGTGGATCAGGGTCATCGGGCCAAGCGTATTAAGGTCCCATGACCCAGGTTCACACCGCCCGTTTCGCCATCGGCCAGATCGTCCGCCACCGCGACAACGCCTTTCGGGGCGTGATCATGGACGTGGATCACGGCTACGACGGCCCTGCCGTTGACACCGGCGCGGTTTCGCCGGACCAACCCTTCTACCGCGTCTTCGCCTTGGGCGAAGAGGGCGGTTTCGTAGCCTATGCGGCTGAGGGCGTGTTGGAAGACGGCCAGTCGGTCCTGCTGCCCGACGACGCCCAGCGATGGTTCACCGTCGATGCTCAAGGCCATCACGCCCCCCTGCACGAAGCCATTCACTGACCAAGCCTTTGAACGGGCGCTGACCGGGCGTTAGGATGGGGCAAAAGAGGAGCGTCCCATGTCCGACTTCGAACACGTCTTCGAACAACCGCCCGAGGGCGCGGCCGCCGACTGGACTATTCCTCAGAACTGGGCCGCCTACACAGAGGTCGAACACCAGACCTGGGATACGCTGTACGCCCGCCAGATGAAGATCCTGCCCGGCCGCGCCTGCGACGCCTTCCTGCGCGGCCTCGACTCGCTGGACCTCAACGCCGGCGGCATTCCCGACTTCGAGGTCATCAATCCCAAGCTTCAGGCCCTGACCGGCTGGACCGTTGTCTGCGTGCCCGGTCTGGTGCCGGACGAGGTCTTCTTCGACCACCTGGCCAACCGCCGCTTCGTCTCGGGTCAGTTCATCCGGAAGCCGGACCAACTGGACTATCTGCAGGAACCCGACATCTTCCACGACGTCTTCGGCCATGTGCCCATGCTGACCGACCCCGACTTCGCCGCCTATATGGAGGCCTATGGCAAGGGCGGGCAGCGCGCCGCCGGCCTGGGCATGCTGCCGAACCTGGCCCGGCTGTACTGGTACACGGTCGAGTTTGGCCTGATGCAGGAGGCCGACGGCCTGCGCATCTATGGCGCGGGCATCGTCTCGTCATCGACCGAGAGCGTCTTTGCTCTGGAAGACCCTTCGCCGAACCGGCTGGGCTTCGACCTAGAGCGGGTGATGCGGACCCTGTACCGGATCGACGACTTCCAGCAGGTCTATTTCGTCATCGACAGCCTGGAAGCGCTGAAGGACGAGACGCTAAAGGACTTCGGCCCCGTCTACGCCGCCCTGAAAGGTCAGGCTGATCTGCCGATCGAGACCGTTCTGCCGAACGACCAGGTCTTCACGCGCGGCACCCAGTCTTATGCGGCCAAGGGCGGGCGGTTCGCGGCCTAGGACCGCTGGAACGGATAGAAGCCGCCTCCCAATTTGAGAATTCCGGTCAGAGCGTCCAGCGCGCCCCTGCTTTCGTCCAGCAAGGCCGGGTCGGCTAGGTCGGCAGGCCGCAGTTCGTCGCGGTACCAGCGGTCAGCCCAGCCCGAGAGTTCGGCGTGGAGAGCGTCGGTCAAGCGCATAGCCGGATTGGTCGCCGCCAACTCCGCCTCGTTCAGGACGACGCGCAACCGCAGGCAGGCCGGCCCGCCGCCGTTGCGCATCGACTGGCGCACGTCGACGTAACGGACCTGGCCGATGGGACCGTTGGAATCGGCTAGGGATTGCGCCACCGCATGGCTGCGCGGGTTGTCGCGGGTCTCGGTCGGGCAGATCAGGGTCAGACGATCCTCGCCCGGAATCTGGATCAGCATCGAGTTGAACAGATAGGAGCTGATGGCGTCAGCCAGAGGCAGGTCGGCCGACGAGACCTCGACGAAGATTGGGTCGAACAGGCCCTCGGCCGCACGGCGGATGGCGTCCTGAGTACCGGCCGTGTCCTCGAACGCGAGGTCGTGGAAGAATAGGGTCTCCAGCGCGCCGACGCAGACCACGTCATTGTGGAAGGTTCCGCCGGCGATTGCGGCCTTCGACTGCTGAGCAAGAACGACGCCGCTCGCCCCATGGCGACGGCCCAGGGACTGCGACGCCTCGCGCGTCTGGCGGGCGGGATAGGGACCGTCCCAGGGCTCGAAGGCCTCGCGTCCCCAGACCAGCAGATTGACGCCGAGCGCGCCATGTTCCGCACACAGGCGCACATGGTTGGCGGCGCCTTCGTCGGCCAGGTGAGCGACGGAGGGCAGGGCCTCATGAACCGCGAACCGCTCGTGATCCGGGAACAGGGCGTCAAGCGCCCGCTTCGTCTGCTGATGCTCCAGCGACCGGTGCAAATTGGTCACCAGATTGGCGGGGGTGAAATGCACCCGTCCGTCGGCGGCGTCGGCGCTCGGGGTCACGGTCGCGGCGTTGGCGGCCCACATGGGCGAGGCGGAACAGGCGGCGGCGGCGAAGGAAGGCGCGTCCTTCCAAGCCTGTTCCAGCACCTGAGCGTCCGAGCCGGTGAAGCCCAGGGTTCGCAGGAAGGGGATGTTCGGCCGCTCGTGCGGGGGCAGGACGAACTGGGGCAGGCCCAAGTCCGCCAGGGTCTTCATCTTGTCCAGGCCCTGCAGCACCGCCGCGCGCGGGTTCGAAGCCTCGCCCTTGTTCAGACTGGAGGCCAGATTGCCCGGCGACAGACCCGCATACGAGTGCGTCGGCCCGATCAGGCCGTCGGCGTTGGCTTCGACGGCGTAGGTCATCGCAGCCCCTTGATCTCGCCTTCGATGTTCGCGACCGCGTCGGCCTCGAAGCTGGCGACCGGATAGGCGCAGTAGTCGGCGGCGTAGTAGGCGCTGGGGCGGTGGTTGCCGCTGGCCCCCAGGCCGCCGAAGGGCATGTCGCCGGCGGCGCCGGTGGTCGGCCGGTTGAAGTTGACCACGCCTGCGCGGATGCGACGGATGAAGTGGTCCCAGTTGGCCGGGTCGTCGCTGACTAGGCCCGCCGACAGGCCGTAGCGGGTGGCGTTGGCCGCCTGGATCGCGGCGTCGAAGGTCGGGACGCGGATCACCGACAGGAAGGGGGCGAACATCTCCTCGTCCGGGACATCGATCCCGGTTACGTCGATGATGGCTGGTTTGACGAAGGCGCCAGGCAGGTTGGCGACGGGACCCGAGGCGCGGACGACCTTGGCTCCGGCGTCGATCCGTTCCTGCAGCGCTTTCAATGCCGCCTCGGCCGCGCGTGCTGAGATCAGTGGTCCGGCGTAGGGTTCGGGATCGCTGTCCCAAGGGCCGAAGACCAGGCGGTCGGACAGGGCGGCGATGGCTTCGATTATGGCGTCGCCCTGAGACCCTTCCGGAACGATCAGGCGCCGGGCACAGGAACAGCGTTGGCCGGTGGTGATGAAGGCGGACTGCACCGCGATGCCCGCCACGGCTTCGGCATCCGCCGCATCCCAGACGACCAGCGGATTGTTGCCGCCCAGCTCCAGCGCGAGGATGACGTGGGGATCGTCGGCGAACTTGCGCCGGAAATGGGCGCCCGCCGCGCCGGAGCCGGTGAACATCAGGGCGTCGATCCCGGCGTCCAGCAGGGCCGCGCCGGTCTCGCGCCCGCCCTGCACCACATTGATCACGCCGGTCGGCAGGTCGGCGGCGGCGAAAGCCTCGGCCATGACCTGACCGACCAGGGGCGTCTCCTCCGACGGCTTGAACACGACGGTGTCGCCGGCAAGCAGGGCCGGGACGATATGGCCGTTGGGCAGGTGGCTGGGGAAGTTGAACGGGCCCAGCACCGCCGCCACGCCGTGCGGACGGTGGCGCAGTGTGGCGCGACCGAAAGCGGTGTCGCTGGTCCGTTCGCCGGTGCGTTCGTCATAGGCGCGGATCGAGATGTCGACCTTGCCGATCATGGCGGCGGCCTCGGTCTTGGTCTCCCACAGCGGTTTTCCGGTCTCGCGGGCGATGGCCTCGGCGATCTGGGGCGCGCGGTCCTTCAGCACGGCCTGATAGCGTTTGACGGCGTCGATCCGCTCGGCCCGAGGCGCGTCGGCCCAGGCGGGGAAGGCGGCGCGCGCGGCGTCGACGGCGGACTGGACCTGAACCGGACTGGCGGCCTCGCCTTCCCAGTTGGTGGCTTCGGTGGCGGGGTCGGTGGATTTGAACACGGTCATGATTTCACGCGGACAGAGGCGCCGGTCTTGATCTTCAGCGCGGCGGCGGTTTCGGCGGTCAGGCGCACGGTGTCGCCCTCGATGTCAGCCTTGGCGCGGACGGCGCGGAAGGCGGCGATGCTGTCGGTCGAGATCAGGGCCGGCAGTTCGGCTTCGACCCTGTCCGTGATCTCGACCGTCAGGCGGCGGGCGTCGCGGACGGTGCGGATATTATCCCGCCCGCAAGAGACGGTGGGGCCCGCGTCGAAGATGTCCACCAGGCCGTTGGGACGGAAGCCCTCGCTCTCCAGCAGAGCCATGGCCGGCACCCCCTGGGGGTGGACCTTGCCGATCACGGCGCGGGCCGGTTCAGGCAGCAGCTCGGTATAGATCGGGTGGCGCGGGGCCAGGTCGAGGATGAACTGCTTGTCCGTCGAACCGGTCATCCGGTCGGCGTCGTCGAACTCCATGGGGAAGAATTTGTGCGCCACATGGTCCCAGAAGGGGCAGGCGCCATCGGGGGTGAAGACCCCGCGCAGTTCGGCCAGCACATTCTCGGCGAACAGTTCAGGCTGGGCGCCGATCAGCATATAGCGCGACTGGCTGAGCAGACGGCCCGCGCCGCCCTTGCGCCGGTCTGCCTTGAGGAACAGCGAGCCGACCTCGGTCCAGCCGGTGCATTCATTGACCAGCACCAGGGTCTGGTGATCCAGCTTGACCCCGATGGACGGCGACGACGCCGTGTTGTTGACGACGCGGAACGAGAAGAAGGGCCGCTTTAGCCCCACCGTCGCCTTGACCGAGCCGACGCCGTCGATGTCGCCGGTGTCGCTGTCCTCCAGCATCAGGGTGTACCAGGCCTCCTGCCAGCTGACCTCGCCGCGGAAGCTGGCCTGGCTGAGTTCAAGCCGGTCCGCCAGGGCGTCTGGGTCTTCAGGCAGGCTGGTGAAGCCGGGACCGGACAGGATGGCCAGCTCCAGCAGATAGTCTAGGTCGGCTGGGCCGGCGGGACGGACGACGAGCATTCAGAGAGTTTCCATCCGCAGAGCTTTAAGTTTGGCCGCGTCGATCTCGCCCGAGGCGATCTTGCACAGGATCAGGGCGCTGAGCTGGGCGCGTTCGACGAAGCTGTCGGGCCAGGCGAACTCCTGGTCCGAATGGATGTCGCCGCCCCGGACGCCCAGGGTGTCGATATTGGGCAGTCCGGCGGCGTGGAGGTTGTTGCCTTCGCAGACGCCGCCCGAAGGCTTCCAGGCGATGTCCTGGCCTAGCAGGGCGCCGGCTTCTTTCACCGCTTCGAACAGGGCGGTCTGGGCGGCGTCCATGGGCTTGGGCGCGCGGGTGAAGCCGCCGTGCAGGTCCAGGGTCAGACCCTCGAATGGCGGCTGGGCGGCGATGGCGCGGACCGAGGCGTCGATCCAGTCGGCGGCGGCCTTGTCCGGCACACGCACATTGAAGCGGACCACGGCGTTGTCGGCGACGACGTTCAGGGCGCCTCCGCCGGAAATCTTGGCCACGTTCACTGTGACGCCTTCCCTCTGGCCGTTCAGTCCGTGCAGGGTGGCGGCGATTATGGCGGCGCCGGCGACGGCGTTGCGGCCTTCGTCGAAGGCGCGGCCGGCGTGGGCGGCGCGGCCCGTGATGATCAAATGGTAGTTGCCGCTGCCCTTGCGCGCGCCAGCCAGGGTGCCGTCCGCCAGGGCCGGTTCATAGGTCAGGCCCACATGGCCGCGCGCGCCGAGTTCCGCCAGCAGGGGGGCGGAGGCGGGAGAGCCGATTTCCTCGTCGGGGCTCAGCAGCACGGTCCAGCCGACGCCGTGACGGTCGGGATGGGTCTCGAAGGCCTCCAACGCGGCGAGAAGCACGCTGATCCCGCCCTTCATGTCGGCGACGCCAGGGCCGTTCAGGGCGCCGTCCGCGCGGGTCGTGACGGTCTGGAACCGGCTGTCGGCGGGGAAGACGGTGTCGTAGTGGCCGGTCAGGACGACCTGGATTAGCGCACCTGGACGGGCCGTCATCTTCAGGGCGTCGGCATGGGCCTCGGTGCGCACCGAGCCGTCGTCGCCGACGGTGGTCGAGCCCTGGGTCGGGATGCGTTCGACGAGAGCGGGCAGGGTCTTCGCCTCGGCCTCCAGCGCGTCCAGCACGGTGTTCAGTCCGGCGGCGTTGCGGCTGCCGGAGTTGATATTGGCCCAGTCGATGGTGCGGCCGATGATCGCCTCGCGTCGCGCGGCGACGTGGTCGAGGACGGCCTGGTCCGTGGTCAGAATCCGCATCGGCGGACCCTAGCCGTCACCGCGCCAAAGGTGAAGGTCGAGCGCTGTAAGTTCCGAGCGATCGGGGCTAGGTTCGCGCCGCGAAACTCAGGATGACTTCATGACGCGTTCCACGATCAATCTCTGGCTCAGGGCGATGAACCCGCTGGTCTTGCCTAGAGGAATGGCGGAGGCGCAGCGGTCTGCGCGGGCCATGGTCATCGGGTTGGGGATCGCGTTGGTCGTGGGGCTGGTTCCCACCTGGTGGATGTTTACGTCAGGTTGGTTCGAGACGGCGATGAATGACGAATATGTCCGCATGAACCTGTCGTCTGATCAGATCGCGACCCAACGCGCCGTGATGAAGGCGATGTGGCCGTTTATGATCGGCTTTGGCGCGATCTTTTCGGTCCTGCTTTACGGGGTGCTCGCCGCCGTGCAGTGGCGGATGATGACGCGGGTCATTCCGATCATCATGCTGGCCATGATCGCCTACAGCCTGGTGGCCAATATCGGCATGCGCCTGCTCGGAAGCATGCCGACGCCGGAGCTGCCGCTGTGGATTCTCGCCGTGGTCTGGCCGGCGTCTGTCGTTTCGGCCGTGATCTATGTCGCCTCCCTGCAAGGCGCCATGCTGCTGCACCGCCTCCGCCGGGAGCCCTGACGCTAGTTCCGGTTCGGGCGACGGTCGGCGCGCTGGCCGGGTTCGCGGCTTTCGCGGCGCCAGCGGATCGACAGGCTGGTGTCGCCCTGGCCGCCGAACTGCGAGCTGATGGCCAGGTTGCGGCGCGGTTGCCATTCGACCTTCACGGCCGCGCCGCCTTCACCGCCGCCGATGACCTCCAGATAGACGTCATCGGTGATGTAGCGGCCGCCCGCGACCGTCACGGCCGAGGCTTCGCCGCCGAAGGATAGGCGATCAAGCCCGGCCAACTCGCGCAGGTTTCCGATCACGTCGAACCCGCCGCCGCCCGCCAGGGCCGCGACGCCCGCCGCCAGTTGGGCCGCTTCGAACGGCGACAGCTGCGAGGCCGAGCGGCCGAACAGCACCTGCGACAGGATTTCGTCCTGGGGCAGGGCGGGGGTCGAGGTCAGGGCGATTTCCGGCTTGTCCGCCGTGCCCGTCACATTGATCGAGGCGGTCAGAGAGGTGTCCTCTCGCGTCGCCGACAGGTTAAGGCGAATCTGCTTCGGATCGGTGGACAGGGTGACGCGGCCGGTGTCGTCGAAGATGAACCGCTTGCCCGCGAACTCGTAGTCGCCGCGGACCACATTGGCCGTGCCGGTCAGCTGGGGCTGGGCGATGGTGCCGCGCACCCGGGCGTTGACGTCGAGCACGACGTTCAGGCCGCGCCCGCTGACCCGCACCTTGCCGCCCGTCGAACGCAGGCTGATGTCCATGCCGATCTGCGGACCGGTTCGACGCGTTACAGTCTCTTCTGGATCGCCGCCGGGGCGATTGATCTCGACGACGTCCATGGAGACGATCCCGGTCGAACCCGGAACCTCAGGCTCGATGCGCGCTTCGTCGATGGTCATCTCGCCCGACAACTGGATGTTGCCATCCTGGCCGCGCACGATGGTGATGGGGCCAGAGGCGCGCGCCTCGCCGATGTCGTTGTCGATGACGCGGAAACGATTGAGCGTCAGTCGCGCGGTCGATCCCGATCCTTCGCGCAGGCCGATCCGGCCTTGGCCCGTAACGGTTCCGCCGGCGGTGTCGTTGGCCGTGAAGGTCTCGATCTGGGCGACGGTGTCGTCGAAACTGGTGCGCAGGCTCAGGTCGCCGAGAACCAGGCCTACGCTCTTTTCACGATAGGAGCCTTGGGTCAGGTCGAACCGGCCGTTCAAGCGCGGCGCCGCCAGGGTGCCGGCGATCGTGGCCTGACCCGCCACCTGTCCGGCCAGACTGCGCTCGCCGCCCAGGAAGAGGTCCCAGATCGGCTGGATCTGGCCGTTGATCGAGACTGTGCCGGACATGGGCCGTTGGCGAGCGATGGCCAACCGCAGGGGCGCGGCCGAGGCCTCGACCGGCAGCACCACATCTGCGGACGCCTGGACCGCGCCCTCGTCCGTCGCGGTGGCCTTCAGGGTCAGGCTGTTGTTGATCAGGGTCGCGTCCAACCGGCCATCGACGGCAAGACCGCGCGGGGCGTCGATGCTGCGGACATCTTCCAGAGTGACATTGGCGGAGCCAGACAGGTCGTCGCCGGCGCCGCGAAGCGCCACCCGGCCGGTGGCGCGGCCTCGCAGTTGCGGCGACAGAGTCTGCAGATCGACGCTGGTCAGGTCGGCCTGGATGATCGCCGTGCGGGCGTCCTGGCGCAGATCGGCCAACAGCACGCCGCTGCCGACGCCGAGATCGAGGTGAGCGGTTCGCGTCGCGCCGTCGAGGATGATCGAAGCTGGGCTGCGGGTGGTGAAGGCCACCTCGCGCACCCGGCCGCCGCCGCGCAATGTCAGGGTCTGGGCGTCGCCGCGCCGTGAATAGACGCCCGTTCCGTTGAACTGGGCCGGGGTTCCGCCCCCGACATCCAGAGCCAGGGTGAAGGGCAGGTTGTCCAGCGTGCCGCGACCGTCCAGGTCGATGGTGCGGATGTTCCAGCTCTGGCCGGCCAGACGGATGTTGCGGCCGGACACGTCCAGGATGGCGCTCTCTGATCCGCCGCCTTCGGTCAGGCGGATACGGCCGTTGGCTTCGCCAGAGGCGAGGAAGGCGCCGGTGCGCGCGGTGAAGATCAGGTCGGCGCTGGAGGGGATGTTGTCCGAAAGGGCGACCGCCCCCTGAGCCGTGACCCCCCCGGCGTTGACGTCGAGATCGGTCAAGCGGATCCGGTCGCCGCCGAGGAAGAAGTTCCCTGATGCGCGGGCTGGGCCATAGTTCGAGCCGCTGGTCACGGTGATCCGGCCGTCCGAGGCGTCGGCGCCGCGACGGAAGCTGAGGATCAGGTCGGCCTGGGTCAGGGTCAGGGCGCCGGCCGTGACCTTGTCAAAGCCGGCGGTCAGATCGACGCGCGGCTGGGACAGGGTTCCGGTCAGGGCGCCTTGCCCGTTCATGTCGCCGCCGATTTCGACCGGGCCGGCCGCAAACGGCCCGCGTGCGTTCCAGTTCAGCGCCAGCCGAAGCCGGCCGTCGGTCTCGATCAGGCCCTTGGCGCCGGGGGGGGCGGGCGCGCCGGGCCGCGCCGGTCAGCTCGCCGCGATCCACCTCGATCCGGCCGCCGTTCAGCTTGCCGGCCAGTTGCAGGCGGGGCGTGCGGCCCAACAGGCGATTCAGTTCGTCCATTCCGAGCGTCAGATTTCGGCCCCGGCCGTCGAAGTTCAGCACCCAGGGCGCGCCGGTCTTGGCCGACGAGGCGCGGACGGGGCCGCCGAAGGCGCCCTTGGCGTCGGGCAGGACGCGCGAGGCGTCGGTCAGTTGCGCGTCGCCGCGGAAGCCCATGCCGCCCAGCAGGTTGCGCGAGCCCGAGCCCGTCAGCGTCAACCCCTGGCCTTGGAGATCAAGCTTCTCCAGCAACAGGGCGCCGTCCTTCATCCGCGCGGCCTCCATCTGCACGCGCGGCGTGGCGCCCAGCAGGCCGCCGATCATCCCCTCGCTCGAGCCGCCCACGGCGCGGATGTCGCCGTCCAGCTCGATCCGGCCGTCCTTGACCTGGACGTTCAGCGGCCCCGCGATGCGGGTGGCGCGATAGCTGGCCAGATTGGCGTTCAGCAGACTGGCCTGGCCCTCCAGGGTCCAGGTCTCGGCGTCGCCCTTGAACAGGCCCGAATAGGCGGCCGGCCCGGCCACGTCCGACCCGACCAGACGGCTAAGCGACACGGTCTGGAGGTCCAGCTGGATTCCGTCGGGCGAACTACGGTCCGACATGCGGATCAGCCCCTTCGCCTCGGACGAGACATTGTCCGACATCAGTTTCCAGCCGACGCCCTGGAACGCCTTGTCCTTGGCCGGAACCATGGCGAAGCCGAACCGGGCGGTGCGCCCCACGCGCTGAACAAAGGGTTCGAACAGATCCGATCCGCTGAAGTCGAAGAAGCCCGAGACACGCGATCCGTTTTCGCCGAACCGGCCGTCGACGGTCAGGGGGGTGAACTGGCCGGTCTGGACCTTGGCGTGGACCATGTCGGCGTTCACCACGGCCACGGCCGAGAAGGGCAGGTCGGGCGAATAGCCCAGGGATCCGGCCAGCGGCCCGCCCTGGGCCTCGTTGGCGCGGAGATTGACGCGGGTCTCCTCCAGCTTGCCGCCGAAGGTCGCCGCCAGCCGCAGATAGTCGCCGGGACGGTTCAGGCTGTCGGCGTTGACGGTCGCGCTCTTGGCGCCGCGACGCGGCAGGCTGACGTCGCCCGCCAGGTTCCAGCGGCCGTATTCCTTGGAGAATCCCTCCAGTAGTTCGACCCTGGCGGAGAAGCGGTCGATATCGACGTCTATGGGCTGGGGGCCGCCGGGCGCGCCGCTGGGGGCGTCCAGCACCGGCCGGCGGATCAGCTGAATCACCTCGGCGCTGATGTCGGTGGCGTGGAACCGGCGGGTGATCAGGGGCAGATAGGACCAGTCTACCCGGACGTTGCGGGCGTCCAGCCAGACGCCGTCCCGGTCGGTCACCGTGACCCGGTCCAGGGTGAAGTCGTCGAACAGGTCGCCCTTCAAGCCATAGACGTTGATCCGGCCATAACGGCTGATCTTCTGACCCTGGACGAAGCCGGTCACCAGGTCGCGCCCGCCGTCCGAAACGATGTACATCCGCCCGCCGATCAGGGCGATGACCAGCAGCACCAGCAGGCCGCCGACCACGCCGCCGACGATCAGGGCCAGCAGCTGCAGCAGGCTGCGTTTTTTGCGGACCGCTGCAGCGGTTTCTTCCGGCGGGGCGTCTGTCGTGTTTTCGGGCGGGGCTTCGGTCAAAACGCCTGCCCGATGCTGATGTAGATCTGGAAGGCGGAATCGCCTTCGCGCTTGTCCAGCGGCACGGCGATGTCGGCGCGGATCGGGCCGAACGGCAGCTTGTAGCGGACGCCCAGGCCGGCGCCGTAACGCATATTGGTCAGGTTGGGCGTCTCCTGGAAGCCGACGGCGCCCGCATCGACGAAGGCCACGGCCTGGAAGCTCTGGCCGATGTCACGGCGCACCTCCAGCGAGGTCTCGAACAGCGACAGGCCGCCGCGCGGGGTCTGGTCGGGCAGTTCGGGATTGACGCCCTGATAGGAGTAGCCGCGCACCGACCCGCCGCCGCCCGAATAGAACAGGCGGTCCGACGGCACGCTCAGCTCGTCGCCGCCGATGATCGAGCCTATGCGGATACGGCCGGCCAGAACCGTCCGCGCCCCGTCCTGAAGCGGCAGATAGGCGGTGGCCTGGGTTTCGCTGCGCAGGAACAGGATCGTGTCCTCGCCGGTCACGGCGGTCGGCTGGACCGAGGCCGTCACGCGCCAGCCCTGAGTCGGATTCAGCGGGTCGTTGGAGTTGTCGATATAGGCGCTGGTTCGTCCGGTCACGATGGCCAGATCGCGGTCGAAGCTGACGGCGCTGGGCGGGACGGAGGTGTAGTCGTACCGGTTTTCGTTATACCGGCCCGCGTCCAGACCGAGGCCGTAGTTGAAGTAGGAGGTCTTGCCGATCCGCTGCTGCAGTTCGGCCGCCAGCACCAAGGCGGTGCGGTCGTAGGCGTCTGTGTCTTCCTTCACCACGCCGGCGCTCAGTTTCAGCGTTCGGCCCGGCTTGCGCCAGTGGGGCAGGGACAGGTCGGCGCCGATGCGGCTGTCGATGTCGGCCCAGCGGGTCTCCAGCCGCAGGGTGTCGGCGCGGCCGAAGCGGTTGTAGCGGGTCCAGATGAAGTCGACGCCCGCGCCTTCGGCCGTCGACCAGGTGGCGCCCGCCTCGAGCACACGACGGGGCCTGTCGTTCAGGTTGACGATGACGGGCCGGTGGCCGTCGGCATTGGTCTGATCGATGGGGCTGAGGGCGACGCCGACGCCGTCATAGACGCCCGTGTCCAGCAGACGGCGTTCCAGTTCGGCGACCTGTTCCGGATCGTAACGATCGCCTTCCGTCCAGGGCGCAAGTCCGGCGACCCAGGCGGGATTGGTGCGCCCCGCCCGTTGCAGAACGACCCCGTCCAGCAGAACCAGCCGACCGGAGTTGATGCGGTATTCCGGGGCGACGGTGAAGGCGGCGTGATCGACCACGACGCGGCGAGCCTCGGCCTTGGCGTCGGCGTAGCCGTTGCGGGACAGGGTCGCCACGGCTCGGCCCTCGCCGGCGATGACGTCCACCGCGCGGCCGGGGTCGCCGGGCTTCAGGCCGACGGCCTCCAGAGCGTCGGCGGCGCTGTCGGCGTCAGGGGCGGTCTCGAGCCAGGAGATCGTCGGCTGGGTGAGCAGGAAACGGCGGCCGGGCTGGACGGCGACGATGGCTGATGGCCGATCCTCGCCCTCGACCACGTCTTCGAGCACGGGCTGGTAATAGGCCTCTGAGCGCAGCAGGGCTTCGGCGGCGGACATGGCGCCCTGGGCGCGGCGGCGAGCTTCGAACCGGCTTTCCGGCGCGCCGTCCACCTCGCCGACCGCCCGTTCCAGCAGACGGCGCAGCTCGGCGTCCATGTCGCCCCGAATGGCGGCGCGCGGTTCGGCGGCGGCGGCCTGGGCGGCGAGGCTGCAGGTCGCCAGGGCGGCGAGAAACAGGGTGGGCCGGAACGTCAAACTCTAGCTTTCATCAAGGGCGCGGACTCCAAGTCGGCGCCTGTATACGCCCTGGCGTCCCGATGTGGCGGCGACGTGGCGCGCCTCAATAGAACAGGGTTTCGCTTTCGGGCTGAACCGACTGTTCGGACGTCCGCTCTTCCGGCGGGAGAGGCGTCGCAGGCATAGGGGCGGGATCGGTCACCTCGGGGGCGACGACGGGTTCGGCCGAATCCTCGGCGGAGGGGGCCTGCTCCTCGATCGGCGGGACGTCGGCGTAGTCGTCCTGCGAACCCGACTGGAAGTCGTCGCAGCCTGCAAGCGCCAGCACGCCGAGTGCGGTCGCGGCCAGAACGAATATCGAGCGTCTCATCAAACCAAGTCCCCGGGGTATCGACCCTTGCAACGCCGTGGGCGTCGTCTCGTTCCATAGCGCCGAAAACGCCGGGGGTCATCCCGCCTCCGGACGCCAGGCGAACAGGGCGTCATCCAGCGAGGCGAGAGGGGGTGTTGCGGCGGTCTCGAGCGCAGGGCCGTCGAAGCGAGGCGCCGGGGCGGGCAGGCCCTGGTCGAATGTGGCGCGGGCCAGGTTGTGGGGGTGGTTCGGCGCCTCGGCGAAGGTGAGCACGGGGGTGACGCAGGCTTCGGTTTGCGCGAAATGCGTGGCCCAGTCATTCCGGTCGCGGGTGGCGAACAGGGCGGAGAACCGGGCCTGGAGCGCGGGCCAGGCGGCGGTGTCGTACTGGGGCGCGTCGGACGGATCCACGTCGAGACCGTCCAGCAGGGCGGCGTAGAAGCGCGGCTCCAGCGCCGCCACCGCGACGAAGCCGCCGTCGCGGCAGGCGTAGCAGCGATAGAAGGGCGCGCCGCCGTCCAGCAGGTTGGCGCCCCGGCGATCGCTCCAGACGCCCTGACCGCGCAGGGCCTGGAACAGGCCGCCGAGCAGGGCGGTCCCGTCGGTCATGGCGGCGTCTACGACCCGGCCCTGACCTGTGGTCTTGGCCTCCAGCAGGGCCGCCAGCACGCCTGTGACCAGCATCATGGCCCCGCCGCCATAGTCGCCGATCAGGTTCAGCGGCGGGGAAGGGGGGCGGTCGGCCTCGCCCATGGCGTGAAGCACGCCGGTCAGGCCGATGTAGTTCAGGTCGTGGCCGACCTGGTTCGCCAGCGGTCCGGTCTGTCCCCAGCCGGTCACCCGGCCGTAGACCAGGGCCGGATTGCGCGCCTGGAGCGCCTCGGGGCCATAGCCCAGACGTTCCATGACGCCGGGCCGGAAGCCTTCGATCACCGCGTCGGCGTGGTCGGCCAGGGCGAGGACGGCTTCGCGGTCGGCGTCCGACTTCAGATCCACTGGGATGGCGGTCCGGCCCCGGTGCAGCAGGACCCCGCCGACCTCGTCAAAAGCGGATGCGCCTGCTGAAGCGGAGCGGGTCAGGCGCAGCACCTCGGCCCCCATGTCCGCCAGCATCATGCCGGCGAAAGTGACAGGCCCCAGGCCGTCGAATTCGAGGATGCGGAGTCCATTCAGCGGTTTCATGTGCATCGAGTAGCAGACCTGGTCTTGACCGGAAGGGCGGATTGCAACAGAAGGCGCCCTTCGACGGTTCGGGCTAGCCCCGGACGTCGCACGGTGCGTCCTTAGCTCAGTTGGTTAGAGCATCTGACTTTTAATCAGAGGGTCCTCGGTTCGAGCCCGAGAGGACGTACCATTTTCTCCTTTTTTGGGGCCCCTTATGAGCCAGCCTGTCTTCTTCGCGGTCGAGACCGGCGGGACCAAGATCGTATGGCGCATCGAGGATGCGGCCGGCGCGGTGCTGGACGAGGGGAGATTCGCGACGGGTCGGCCTGAGGCGGCGGTCGAGGCCCTGATTGCTGCGGTGGCTGGCAGGACGGTCGCGGGACTGGGCGTGGCCAGTTTCGGTCCCCTGGTCGTAGACCCGGCGTCGCCTGACCGCGGCCTGATGCTGGCGACGCCCAAGCCGGGCTGGACCGGGTTCAATCTGTCGAAAACCTTGGCGGAACGTTTCAAGGCGCCCTTCGCCGTGGACACCGACGTCAACGCCGCCGCCGTCGCCGAGGCGCGACTGGGGGCGGGGCGCGGGGCGCGGGCCGTGGCCTATGTCACCGTGGGCACCGGAATCGGCGGGGGGCTTTGCGTGGACCGCCGGACCCTGAAGGGGGCGCTGCACCCGGAGATCGGACACATGTTCGTGCGTCGCGCCGAGGGCGACGTTCAGCCCAGCGCCTGCCCCTTCCATCCCGATTGCGCCGAGGGATTGGCCGCGGGCCCGGCGGTGCAGGCCAGACTGGCGGGGCGTCGGCTGGAAGAGGCGGACGAGGTCCGGGCCACGACGGCCGACTATCTGGGGCAGCTGGTCGCCGGCCTGGTGTTCGCTTGGTCCCCCGACCGAATCGTCATGGGCGGCGGCGTCATGTCGACGCCTGGGCTGATCGCCGAGGTCGAGGCGGCGGCGCGAGGCCGGATCAACGGCTATGGCGCGGCGGTCGTGATGGGCGAGGGCGGCTATCTGGTCGCAGCCGAGCGTGAGCACGCCGGCCTGGACGGGGCCATGCTGATGGCGCGGGATGTGGTGAACTGACCCTGTCAGGACCAGTCGCGTGTGAAGACGACGGTTTCGTGATGGATCATCCGTAAGAAGCCTGATTGCAGATCGGCCCATTTTGGGATTAGCTCCGGGGATAAACAAAAAAGACCCTAGGGAGCGAGTATGAGACACGATCAGCATCACGAATTCGACTTCGCCGGAGGTCTGGCTCTGGGCCTGGTGTTCAGCCTGCTCGCCTGGGGCGTGATGGTCGCAGGCCTGGCCCGGATGTTTTGATCGGAACGGCTTCCGTGGTCTAAGGGCCGGATGAAGCCGATTTTTTTGCCGGCCGTCGCGGTCGTCGTCGTCCTGTCCAGTTGCAACGCCGGTCGGTCCGCCATGGGCGGGGCGGAGCAGGTGCGCGGCGGGCTTGGAGAGGCCGTCACCGCGCCGCTGGAAGACTTCAATCTGCGCCGCCAGCTGATTCCCACGGTGCTGCTGCAGGCGGAGTCCAATCCCTATGACCTGCGCAATCTGAACCAGTGCACCACGATCGGGGCGGAGGTGGCGCGGCTGGACGAGGCCCTGGGGCCCGACACCGACGAACCGCCGCGCCAGGACGGCTCCTACGCCAGCGAGCGGGCGGCCGATGCGGCGGCCAAGGCGGCGCTGGACGCCATTCGCGGCACGACCACCGACTTCATTCCGGGCCGCAGCTGGATCCGGCGGCTGAGCGGGGCCGAACAGCATAGTCGCCATGTTCAGTCGGCCATTCAGTCGGGGCGGATGCGGCGGGCGTTCCTGAAGGGGATCGGCATGCAGAGGAATTGCGCTCCGCCGGCGGCGCCGAGCTGGTTCCGGCCGAAGCGGTAGGGGAACCCTATGCTCACCGGATCTACCGACAGGATCTAACGTCTGCCGGCAGGCCGGCGCTTGTCGGTGCGATCGCCTCTGATCTGAACCGCGCCGTCCTTGGCGAAGGCCTCGAAGGACGATTTGTCGATGTTGCGGAACTCGCCGGTCCGGTCCCAGTCCCAGTTGAAGGAGATCCGTTCGCCCTTGTGCGCGAACTTTCCGGACCAGTGGGCGAAGAATGAGTATTTGTCTCCGCCGATGATGATGACGTGGCGGTGCAGGGCCGTCTCGTTCCCCGCGTCACGGGGCGGCTCTTCCAGATAGGTGTTGTAGGCGTGGAAGCCTGACTTCTCGATGCGCATCAAATGGTTCCGGGGGTCAGTTCGACACATGCCGGGCGTGGAAGTCGCGGCGGAACTGTTCGAATCGGCCTTCCGAGATGGCGGTGCGCATGGCGGCGGTCAGGGCCTGGTAGAAGGCGATATTGTGCCAGCTGAGCAGGACCTTGCCGAGGATCTCGTCGGCGCGGATCAGGTGGTGCAGATAGGCCTTTGAATACTGCGATGACGGTCCGTCGATGGCGGGGTCCAACGGATCCTGGTCCTCGGCGAAGCGGGCGTTCTTCAGGTTCAGCGGGCCGTCCCAGGTCCAGGCCTGGCCGTGGCGGCCGGCGCGGGTGGGCAGGACGCAGTCGAACATGTCCACGCCGCGATAGACGGCCTCGACCAGGTCGATCGGCTTGCCCACCCCCATCAGATAGCGCGGCCGGTCGGCGGGCAGCATTTCGGGCGCATAGTCCAGCACCCGGCACATGGCGTCGTGGCCCTCGCCGACGGCGAGACCGCCGATGGCGTAGCCGTCGAAGCCGATCTCCTGAAGCTGATCCGACGACTGGCGCCGCAGGTCCTCATAGGTCGAGCCCTGCTGGATGCCGAACAGGGCCTGGTTTTCGCGCTCGCCGAACCGGGCCTTGGACCGGGCGCCCCAGCGGATCGACAGCTCCATGGCCTTCTGGGCGGCGTCCCGCTCGGCCGGCCAGGAGACGCATTGGTCCAGTTGCATCGAGATGTCGGCGCCGATCCTGTCGGCCTGGATCTCGATCGAGCGTTCGGGCGTCAGGACGTGTTTGGAGCCGTCGATGTGGGAAGAGAAGGTCACGGCCTCTTCCTTCACCTTTGAAATCCCCGCCAGGGACATGACCTGGAAGCCGCCGCTGTCGGTCAGGATCGGCTTGTCCCAGCCCATGAATTTGTGCAGCCCGCCCAGCCGCTCCATCCGCTCGGGGCCGGGGCGCAGCATCAGGTGATAGGTGTTGCCCAGGAGGATGTCGGCGCCGGTCGCCTTGACCTGATCCACCGTCATGGCCTTGACCGTCGCCGCCGTGCCGACGGGCATGAAGGCGGGGGTGCGGATGTCGCCACGCGCGGTCTTAAGCACGCCGGTGCGGGCGCGGCCCTCTTTGGCGGAGATGTCGAAGGGGAAGGGCATCAGGCGATCAGTCGTTCAAGCCGTTCGATCCGCGCCAGATCCTTGGGGCGGCCGAACAGGCGGTAAAGGGCGATATGGTCCAGGATGTCGGGCACGAACAGCGGGACGTCGTCGATGAAGATCGGACGGCGCGACGTAAAGGCGACCGGCCGCCATTCGGCGCCGTCGCGCGCTTCCAGATCGGCCATGACCTCGACCAGGATCGGCTGATCCGGGGCGCGGCCGAAGACCGCCGAGCGGAACAGGCCCTCGCCCGGATCGGCCACGATCTGGCCGTCCAGCGCCGCCAGCAGGGCGCGGGCGTCGCGCGGGGCGCACAGGACGTCGATGTCGGGCACATGCAGATCGGTCAGGCCGTACAGGGCCATCGCCGCCCCGCCGAAGATCCACCAGGGCTGATCCAGATCGCGCGCGGCCTCGCCGACGGCGATCAGGCCGTCCTGGAGGTCTTGCGGGAGATCGAGTTCGAAATCGTCGGGGCTCACGGGGCGGGTCTTTCGTCAGGGGACGGCATTTAAGGGTTCGGGCGGCGGAAGGCTACAGGTCAAGCGGCGGCGCCGACGCGCTTTCGCTGCGAAGTTGGAGGCCCATCGCGAGTGGAGGGCAGGACGGAGCGCCGGGCCTCGCCCGGAGTGGATTAGTTTTTACCGTTTCGACGAAGACAGACGCTCCGTGCGCAGGGTGTTTCTGCCGGCCGGGGATATTGAAGCGGCAGTTGTGATGCCTCTTCCCCAAGGCCTGCGTCAGGTCGGCGATCCCTGCGAAGGATCGTCCCGAGTGCGACCGGGTTCCTAACCCCGTGTCCTCCGCCGACGTTTCTGCGCGGGATGAGCCCACCGATGCACCGTCATGCGGCGCGGGGGGATCCCACCCCCGCCCCTGATCCATACGCTCCCGCCGCCGCAAGGTCGCAGGCCTTACGAGCCCTCCTAGCGACGAGACCGGGGAGGAGTATGCGCGGGTTTTGGAGGGTGGTTAGAAGCGGGGGGTGAGATTTGTGTAGGGGGTTGGAATCGTTGGGGTGGGGGCAGCGTCATTGTGCGCGCTCACCTCCCTGCGCGCGAAGGCGCGTGGGGAGGACAGGTCGCGCAGCGACCAGGAGGGGGCGACTCTGACAGTGGTGATGACCACGCCGACTTCACACACCGAGTCGCCCCCTCCTGGCGTTCGCTGACGCTCCCGCCTGTCCTCCCCGCCGGCCTTCGCCGACGGGGAGGTGAAGACTAACGCCCCCCCGCCCTTAGCCAGGCGTCGCGGGCGGGGATCAGGCGGGCGGGGGCGAGGCCGCGGAGGGATTTGGCGCCGGTCTGTTTCAGGCCGGCCTCCTGTCCTTTTTGCCAGATGACGGTCGCGGGATAGGCCACGGCTTCGGCGACATCGACCACCACCACCTCGGACGGCAGGGCCGCGCCCCGGTCGAGCCTCAGCCGCATGCCCGCCCCCGAAAGATCGACGATCAGACAGGCGGTTTCGATCCCGGGCGCGCAGACTACGCCTCGGGCGTTGACGGACCGGCGGGGTTCGCCGCGTCGATCGGCCGGAGAGGCGGGCTTGGATCCAAACATGCACAGGGTCTCGCAACACGCACCAGCGGTGGAGGGCCGCCGAACTTCACCGCCCGAAAGCCGGTAGCCGAGTTCGAGCGCGTCAGGAAGAGGGGGTTAGAGGCTCGACTTCCACAGCAGGACGCCGGCCCGTTCGGCCAGGACGGGCACGCCCATTTCGTTCGCCGTGGCTGCGGCCTCGTTCAGGATCAGGTTCAGGTGGCGCGGCGCGGGCCCGCCCAGACGGCGTCGGGCCAGGGCCAGGTCGGCGAGGCCGATCTGGTCGGCGGCCCAGTCCAGCGGCGCGGCGCCGACCAGGCGGCGGCGCAGGCGGTCTTCGAGCAGATCCAGACCGGCGAGGTCGCGCACGGTCTCGGCCAGGGCGATCTCGCGGGCCATGCGGCGCTCGCGCACCAGGGCGCCGACGATCAAGCCGCGACCCTGGGTCAGGGCCTCGGCCTGGTTCAGCAGCATCAGCGGGGTGGCGTCGTCCCCGGCGCGCAGCACCTGGATCACGGCCCAGTCCAGCGGGCTGTGATCCGGCGTGAACTGGTCGGCGGCGGCGTCGAACATCATCCGGCCCTGGTCCTGGGCCTCGGCGTGGCCGGCCACGGCCGCCAGGGCCGACAGGCCCGCCCCGCACAGAGCCAGGGCGCGCGCCCGGGTCAGGGGCCGATAATCGGGGGAGGCGGCCTCGACCAGAACGCCGAGATCGCGTCCGGCCTGATCCAGCAGGCGGGCGTCGCGCTTGATGACCCCGGTCTCCAAAGCGAGGCCTGCGCGGTCCAGCCGCAGCTCGACATCCCCGGCGCCGGCCTCGTGCTGGGCCATGTCCATCAAGGCGGCGGCGTCCATCAGGGCGGCGGGGTCGCCGGACAGACGCGCTTGGCGGGCCTTGAGGCGCGCATGAACGGCGGACAGTTCGCCTGAAACGGCGGACCGACGCGTCGGAGCGGCCCCGGCCAAGAGGGCGAGCGCGCGGTCGAGGCGGGCGGGTTCGCCGCACAGGTCGAACCGCAGCATCAGAACCTGGGCCTTGTCGACGGCGGCCCGCGCGATCTGGACCTCGCCCACGGCGGCGCGCATCAGGCTGTCGGCGCAGCGTTCGGCCCGGTCCAGGCTGTCGACGGCCCCGCTGCGCCGGGCGTGTTCGCGCCACAGGGCGGCGGCGCGACGTTCGGTCTCGAACGGGCGGTTGCAGGAGACCCGGCCGGCGTCGGTGGCTTCCCGACGCGCCTCAGCCGCCAGCAGATCGACGCCGATCAGCTCGACCCAGCCCAGATCCTCGCTCTCGCGGGCCTGGGAGAAGAGTTTGCGAAGGTCACGGCCGAACTCGAACATACGCTGGGCGCCTTTAAATCCCGGTTCGGGACGACCGGTGCGTCCCATGAGGGTTCCATTGCAAACGCGACGCCGTCATTGGGGTTCAGCCTGGCCTAAAGGATGATTGTTCAGTTGAGATCGGGCGTCTTCTGGAGGCAGCGCTGCAGGGCCGCGCGCGCGGCGGGAGCGTCGGCGTTCAGGCGGCGCACGGCGTCGATCCGAGCGCGGGTCTGGTCGGCCTCGGCCGCCGGCGCGGGCTTGCCGGCGGCGGTGCCGGCCTGCATGGCGGCCAGCGACCAGAACAGGGCCGCGTCATAGAGACGCTGTCCCTCCGTGCTTTCGCCGCCTTCCAGCTCGGACGCGGCCTGGGTCAGGCCGGCGCAGCGCACCGCCTCCTCATAGGAGACGAGGCCGACTGCCGGATTAGGGGCGGTCTGTATCAGCAGGCTGGCGAGGGTCAGGGCGACCAACATCTAAGGCTCCATCGACGTCCCCCCGGACATCGCGCTTATCTGACCACGTTCGCGCGGCGGCGAGAAGGTCGAACCCGAGCGGGAATTGGACGGGATTGCGAATAACTGCCGATTTACCGGAAACCCTGTATGCTGCTGTGCAGCAAAAGGTCGTCGGTCTCGCCCCGGCCCAGTAATGGATCGCCATGCTCTACGCGTTTCACGAACTCGCCTACCAGTCCGCCCTGCCGTTCCGGGTCGGAGCCCAGATGGCCCGGCGATTCTGGTCTTCGCCCTTCAACCCGGCGTCCGATACGGCTGTGGGCCGCACCGCCTACGCCTCGGCCGAACTGTTCGAGAGCGTCACCCGCCGCTACGGCAAGCCGGACTGGAAGCTCGAGACGATCGAGATCGGCGGCAAGTCGGTCCGCACCGTCGAACAGGTGATCTGGCAGAGCCCCTGGTGCCGCCTGGTCCGGTTCGCCCGCAACATCGGCGACCTGAAGCGCGCAGGAAAGCCGGCCTCGGGTCCCGCTGTCCTGATCGTCGCCCCTCTGTCGGGCCATTACGCCACCCTGCTGCGCGGCACGGTCGAGGCGTTTCTGCAGGACCACGACGTCTATGTGACCGACTGGATCAACGCCCGTCAGGTGCCGGTGCTGGAAGGCCGGTTCGACTTCTTCGACTATATCGACCACGTCCGGCGCATGCTGGCCGAGATCGGCGGCCGGGCCCATGTGGTCGGGGTCTGCCAGCCGGGACCGCCGGTGCTGGCGGCGGGGGCCGTGATGGCCGAGGACGGCGACGAGAACCGCCCCGCCTCCATGACCTTCATGGGCTCGCCCATCGACGCCCGCCTGTCGCCGACCGTGACCAACCAGCTGGCGGAGGAGAAGCCCTTCACCTGGTTCCGGTCGAACATGATCCATACCGTGCCCCTGCCGTATGCGGGCTTCGGGCGGCGGGTCTATCCCGGCTTCGTCCAGCTCTACAGCTTCATGTCGATGAACGAGGCGCGCCACCGCGACGCCCATTGGGACTATTTCAACAGCCTGATCGACGGCGACGGGGACGGGGTCGAGAAGCACGAGGAGTTCTACGACGAATATCTGTCGGTGCTGGACCTGACCGAGGAGTTCTACCTCCAGACCATCGACATCGTCTTCCAGCAGCATCTGCTGGCGCGCGGCCTGCTGGAGCATCGCGGGCGCAAGGTCGATCTGAGCAAGATCACCGACATCGGCCTGATGACGGTCGAGGGCGAGAAGGACGATATCTCCGGCGTCGGCCAGACCCAGGCGGCGCACGGCCTGTGTTCCAGCATCACCGACGACCAGAGGGTGCTGTACGTCCAGCCCGGCGTGGGCCATTACGGGGTCTTCAACGGTCGCCGTTTCCGCGAGGAGATCTATCCCCGCGTCCGCGACTTCATCGCCCAGAACGAGGCCCGCCTTGGCGTACCGCAACGGTCAGCGGCTGCCGCTTGACGAAGGACGGTCGGAGCCCGGTTCCGGCCCGACGCTGAGACTGTCGGTCAATCCGCGCGCCCGACGCCTGTCGGTGCGGATCGACGCGCGGGCCGGCGAGGCGGTGGTGATCGCCCCGACCGAGCGCGGCCTGACCCAGGCCGTGGCCTTCGCCCGGTCAAAATCCGTCTGGATCTCCGAACGTCTGGCGGTGCGGCCCAAGGGGCGGCCACTGCAGCCGGGCCAGGTCCTATCCCTGCGCGGCAAGCCTGTGCGGCTGGAGGCGACGCCCGGCGCCGGGGCGGCGCGGCTGGTCGAGGACGGGACGGTCATCCGCTCGGGCGGGGAGGGCGAGGCCTATGCCCGTCGGGTCGAGAACCTGTTGAAACGCGAAGCGCGCGACACGCTTCTGGCCCGCACCGACGTCCATCTGAGGGCGCTGGGCCAGGCCCCGGTGAAGATGTCGATCGCCGACACCCGGTCGCGCTGGGGCTCGTGCAGCCCGCACAACCGCACCATCCGCTATTCCTGGCGCGTCATCATGGCCCCGCCCCCGGTCATCGACTACCTGGCCGCCCACGAGGTCGCCCACCTGGTCCACGCCGACCACAGCCCGGCCTACTGGTCGGTGGTCGAGCGGCTGGTGGGGGATCATAGGCCGTGGCGCAAATGGCTGAAGGACTATGGCGCGGCCCTGCACGCCGTGGGGCGCTAGATCAGGCCCGGAACAGCAAGGATCCGTCGCCGTAGGAGTAGAAGCGGTAGCCGTCGGCGACGGCGTGGGCGTAGGCGGTCTTCATCATGTCG
>JBKBXN010000019.1:0-25037 GCA_046314055.1 Brevundimonas sp. | reverse complement strand
TCCTTTATTCAGGCGCCGGACCTGATCTACAATGCGTCGCTGACCTATCAGAAATACGGCTTCGAAGCCCGCCTGTCCTATCAGTATCAGGGCGCCTATATCGAAGACCTACGCGACAACGCCGTCGATAAGTGGGTCCAACCGAACAAGAGCCTGGACTTCCACTCGCGCTACAACTTCCGCCCTGGTCTGACGATGGACTTCGACGTCCAGAACATCCTGGACGGCCATCGATACTACACCACGAAGGGCGAGAGCCCCTCGTACCAGAAGGATTATATGGAGCCCGGTCGGAACTTCCTGGTCCGCCTAGCCTACTCCTACTGACCCTACGATGAAGCATCGGCCCGCCCCCGATCCTGCGATCGGGGGCGGGCTAGGCGGCTGGCGACCAGGCTCTTATCCGACGAATGCGCTGGAACCCTGGCCCTGCGCGCGTCGAGTCAGTCGGCGACCAAGACATCGGTACCGCTTTCCCGCGCAGCGGCTTCGATGGCGGGAGGGGCCGGACGGTCGGTGACGATCAGATCGACTTGAGACCACTCCGCCGCAATGATCCGGCCGGGCGCTTCAAACTTCGATGCGTCGGCGAGGCAGATTGTCCTGCGGGCGTTCGGCAGGACCGCTCGCGCAAACTCAGCCTCGTCCGGTTCGTGGTCCAGAAAGCCCCGCGCGGCGTCTATGGCGACAATGGAGAAGAAGGCGAAATCGGGCACGAACCGGTTGGCGTATGCCGCCGCCTCGGCGCCAAAGGCCGCGCGATAGGTCGTATTGACGGCGCCGCCCGCCAGGAACAGCCGTACATCCGACGTGGCTGACAACTCGCCGGCGGTCTCAAGGCTATTTGTGACCACGGTCAGGCCGCGCACAGATGCGATCTCGCGCGCCATCCAGAAGGCCGTCGTGCTTGAATCCAGCAACACGGTCATGCCGGGTTCGATCAGGTCCGCCCCGCGCGCGGCGATCCGCTTCTTGGCCTCCGCATTGACGTTGAGTCGCTGGCGCCAGGGCGCCTCGGCGCGGCGGTCGCGCAGACGGACGCCGCCGTGCACCTTTCGCACCGCCCCGTCCTGTTCCAAACGCCGAATGTCGCGACGCACGGTTTCTTCCGAGACGGCGAAGGCCGTCGCGAGGTCGGCGATCGTGCAGGATCCCTGATCCGACAGGGCCGAAAGAATGGCATCGAGCCTGGCCGTCTGATTCAAGCTATTCCCCTACAATGCGTCACTATGTGACATGTGGCGCTCTTCGCCGTCAAAAGCCACACGAAAACACAAAATGCCACAATAGTTCACAGCCGTGTCACAGGGGGGGCGTAGATCGTCGCCTGAGACGGCTTGGCGCCGTCCAAGCTCAGGGGATGTCATCATGGTTCTTTCAAACACGCGCTTCGGCGCGCGCGCCCTGCTGTGCGGCGTTGCGCTCGCTGCGGTTCTGCCTGCCGCCGCCTTGGCCCAGAGCACGCAGGCCCAGACCACGCAGGCCCAGACGACGGCCGATCCCGCCAGTCTCGCCGAAATCATCGTCACAGGCTCGCGCAACGCCACGCGTCGCGCCGAGGCGGAACAGCGTCAGTCCGACATCGTGTCGGAGGTGATCTCCGCCGATGAACTGCTGACCATCCCCTCCACCAGCGTGGCGGCCGCTCTGAAGCGGCTTCCGGGCGTCAGCACCGTCAACGATCGTGGCACGGGCGACGCCCGCTACGTCAGCATTCGCGGTCTGGACAGCGCCTTGAACGTCTACACGATGAACGGGGTGCGGCTGGCGACGTCGGGTCGCGACAACCGCGCCGTGGCGCTGGATCT
Source organism: Brevundimonas sp. (assembly GCA_046314055.1). Lineage (GTDB taxonomy): Bacteria > Pseudomonadota > Alphaproteobacteria > Caulobacterales > Caulobacteraceae > Brevundimonas. Next base: position 23,229 of record JBKBXN010000019.1, on the reverse strand, counting down.
GCTGCCGCCGGACGGCCTGGACACGGTGCGCGTGGTCAAGAGCGTGACGCCGGATCTCGACGGCGACGCGGTCGGCGGCACCATCGACTTCCGCCTGCCCAGTCCCTTCGACTTCGACGAGAACCTCGCGACCCTGTCCGCCCGCGCCAGCCGCGAGAACATCGCCGACAAGACGGCGACCGACCTGACCGGCGCCTTCTCGACCTTCCTGAACGAGGCCAAGACTCTCGGTCTTTATGGCGTCGTCTTCCACACCGAGCGGACCATCACCGGCGAGCGCAACGAGAACATCAGCTACAACACCAGCTGGCGTCCGGACGGCGTCCTGCCCGCCGACAATATCGTCTTGCCGGAGAGCACCGAGCTGCGGCTGGTCTCCCACGGTCTGGACCGGTTCGTGAACGACATCGATCGCACCGGCGGCAACTTCACTCTGGAATACCGCCCCTCGGCGGACGACGCCCTGCATCTGCGCGGCCTCTATTCGCAGTGGAAGAATGATCAGTTGCACGACTATATCGACGTCAAGACCAGCCTGAACGCGGCTGGGGAAATCGACGGCTTCTCGTCCCTGATGGGCGCCGAGGTGAAGCAGGAAGACAACCGGCTGGCCATGGTCGACTTCGGCGGCCGCCACGTCCGCAGCGCTTTCGAACTCGACTACGACATCGCCTATACCTATGGCCGGACCGAGACGCCCAACCAGTGGTATATGGAATATGTCACTGACGACAGCCTGCCGATCTTCAATACGCCGATCAGCTTCGACGCCTCGGACAGCAAACACCCGACCTGGGTGTTGAGCGAGGCCCAATCCACGGCCATGCTGAACCCCGACAATCTGAAGTTTGACTACGCTGAACTGTATCGTCGGATTTCGGAAGATTCCCAGGCCTTCGCCTCGACCAACCTGACCTGGTCGCCCGAGGGCCAGGGTCTGATCAAGACGGTCAAGGGCGGCTTCCGGTTCCGCCGGTCCCAGCGTGACTATGACCAGCAGCAGGACGTCGACAGCGGCACACGCGACATTCCCGGCCTGGCCAGCGGCTCGGCCCTGTCCAGTCACAGCGACCTGATCGCCGGTTCGATCGACCATTTCGACGACGACCACTATCGCGACGGCACGCGTTTCGGCACGATCCTGGAGATGAACCGGGTGCTGGCCCTGCTGCAGGCCGCGCCGCGGGTGACCGACGAAGAATATCCCTGGAACCTCAACGACTCCACGGGCCATGAGACCAGCTACAGCGGCTACGCCATGGCGGTGCTGGAGCGGGGCGCCTGGTCGGCCACCGCCGGCGCGCGCTTGGAGCGGACGGACGTCCATAACGAGGCGCTAGTGACGACCGAGGACGCCGTCACCGGCGTCGTCACGCGCGAGTTTGGCGGCAAAACCGGCACGACCGAAGCCAGCTACACCGAGTTCCTGCCCAGCCTGCACGTCGATTGGCGCCCGAACGCCGACTGGACCGTCCGCGCCGCCGTCTGGACCTCGTTCGCCCGGCCGAACTTCACCGACATCTCCAAGGGGATCAACGTCGAGTCCAATGGCGACCGGATCGTCTCCATCTCCAAGGGCAATCCTGATCTGAAGCCGGCAGAGGCGCTGAACTTCGATCTGGGCGTCCAGTACTCCGGCGACCAGGGCTTCCTGTCGGTGGGCCTGTTCCGCAAGGAGATCGACAACTTCATCTACGTGTCTGCGGGTTCGCAGGTGATCGTCGGCGAGGACGGGGTGCCGATCACCACCTCCGCCAACGGCAAGGACGCCACTATCTGGGGCCTGGAACTGGCCGGCCGTCGCGATCTGATCGCCGGCTTCTCCGCCTGGGCCAACTACACCTACCAGCCCAGCAAGGCCGATCCGGGCATCGCCTGGCGCGACAGCGTCGAAGTCGGCCTGCCCAATGCGCCCGAGGTGTTGGGCAATATCGGCATAGGCTACAAGCGCGACCGGTTCGACGCCGACCTGGGCTACAGCTATAGGGGCCGCTATATCGCGACCCTGCGCGCCAATGCCCTGGATGAATATATCCAACCCCAGGCGACGCTCGACTTCGGCGCACGGCTGCAGCTGACCGACCAACTGGTGCTCAGCCTCTACGGCGAGAACCTGACGGGCGAGGCCGGCTATTGGGCCACGCGTGGCAAGTCCGAGCGCTACACCATCGGCTATCAGACCGCGCCGCGCATGCTGGGTCTGGGCCTGACCTGGCGTCGCTGAGGCGGTTCGCCTCACCGTCTTAAGCCTGTCGCCCGCGCCGGTCATAAGATCGGTGCGGGCCGTGTTTGGGAAACACATCATGTCTGTCGATCGGCGATCTCTTCTGGCGGGCGGCCTAGCAGGCGGTCTGGGCGCAGCCCTGGCGGCGGGGTTCCCGGCGTCTCTGGCGCGGGCCCTGTCCATTCCGGCCGATGTCCGCAAGGGCACGATCGAGGACGTGGCGCATGTGGTGATCCTGATGCAGGAGAACCGCAGCTTCGATCATTATTTCGGCACGATGGCGGGGGTGCGGGGCTTCGGCGATTCCCATCCAATTCCCGTCGCGCCCGGCTCCGACGGCGCGACGCGCGATGTCTGGACCCAGGCCGACCGCACGGTTCAGCCAACTGCCGAAATCAGCCCCTTCCATCTGTCGACTGCGGCGAATTTCGACCTGATGCGGATGGAGGGCACGCCCCACCATTGGCCCGACGCCCAGGCCGCGTGGGATCAGGGGCGGATGGCGCATTGGCCCGAAGCCAAGACCCAGCGCGCTCTGGGCTTTTACAGGCGTGAGGACATTCCGTTCCAATACGCCATGGCCGAGGCCTTCACCCTCTGCGACGCCTATCACTGCTCGGTCCAGACCGGCACCAACACCAACCGGCTGTTCCTCTTCAGCGGGACCAACGACCCCCAGGGTCTGGCCGGCGGTCCGGTGGTCGACAATGTCGACGACGACCTGAACAAACCCGACGACGACCAGCCGCGCTACAGCTGGACCACCTACGCCGAGCGGCTCCAGGCTGCGGGGATCGACTGGCGTCACTATCAGAATCTGGCCGACAATTTCGGCGACAACCCCGTCCAGAACTTCATGGCCTACCGGCGGGCCTGGCGAGACGAGCCCGGCTCGGATCCTGCGTTGAAGGACCGCGCCCTGTCGACGCGCGATCTGGACCAACTGAAGGCCGATGTGTTGGGCGGCCGTCTGCCGCAGGTGTCATGGATCATCGGCACGGCGGAGGGGTCTGAACACCCCGGCCCGTCCAGCCCGGCCCAGGGCGCAGACTATATCGCGCGCGTGATCGACGCCCTGACCGCCGACCCCGCCGTCTGGGCGCAGACCGTGCTGTTCATCAATTTCGACGAGAACGACGGCTTCTTCGATCATGTGCCGCCGCCCGCACCGCCTTCGCCAGATCCGGAGGCGCCCGGCGGCTTCGCCGGCGCCTCGACCGTCTCGACGGCCGGCGAATACCACCGTCTGCCCGCGCCCGGCGCCGACGGCGATACGGCGGAGTTCCGGGGGCGGCCTTATGGTCTGGGGCCGCGCGTGCCCCTGTATGTCCTGTCCCCCTGGTCGCGGGGCGGCTGGGTCCATTCGGAAGTGGCGGACCATACCTCCGTCATCCGCTTTCTGGAGCGCCGGTTCGGCGTGATGGAGCCCAACATCTCGCCCTGGCGACGCGCGGTCTGCAGCGACCTGACGACCGCCTTTGACTTCGCGACGCCCAACGACATGGATTTCGCGCGACTGCTGCCGGACACCACGGACGCCCGGGCGCGGGCCGCAGCCATCCCGCATCAGCCGACTCCGGTCCTGCCCGCCGATCGGGCCCGGCCTCGTCAGGAACCGGGAGAAAAACCGACCCGTCCAACCCGCTATCGGCTCAGTGCGACCTGCGACCTGAACGCGGACGGGAGCGAGGCCACGTTGACATTCTCGGTTGAGGGTGAGTTGGCCGCTGTCTTCCATGTTTATGACCGGCTCCATCTGGACCGCATCCCTCGTCGCTACACTGTCGGGGCGGGGGAGAGCCTGAAGGGCGTATGGGCGCTGGCGCCTGACGGGAGGCGATACGACCTCTGGGTCCTGGGACCATCGGGGCTGGTCGGTCATTTCGTCGGGTGAAGACGGTAGAGGCGCGCACGACGGTCCAACGGGTCGCAAGCGCGCGGCCCTGTCAAACGCGCTCGTCATAATCGGGGCGAAGGCCGCAGGGTTCCTCGGCCGTTGTTCCGGCCCAGCGAGGTGCATGAGGCGCTAATGCTGCGGCTCCGGCGCTGATCGGGAGCGAAGCGACCGTCGGCGCTCGTAGCCGGGTTGGCCCTGCATCAACCGATAGAGAACGGCGAATATCAGCCCGCAGAGAAGCCAGGCCAGCACGACATCCGAGAGAAAATGTCCGCCGAAAGCGATCCGAGTCAGCGACAGGGCGCCCGCGTAGACGACCGCCATCGCTGTCGCCGCCCGCCTGAAGCCCTTCGGCGTGACCAACGCCGCCGCGACGAGCCAAGCGGCCGAGGACGCCTCTCCGCTTACGAACGAACAGTTCCGATCGCACCAGTCGCTGACGACCCAAACCTTCTGGTGGACCGCGTCCCCGCCGAAGACGTCGATCGTGATCGGGCGAGGTCGACCCCAGTTCGCCTTCAGCATTCCGTTCACCAGCAAACCCGGACCGAGGGCCAGACCGGACAGCAGCCAGATCGGCGTGCGGACGCGCGACCAGGCCAGGGGGCCTTTGACGGCCTCTCGCGCAAGACAGAACAGGGCGATCAGAACGACCCCGATCAGCGCCCAGGACGAGCTTGCGCGAAGCAGACGAAGGCCCGGATCGGCTGAAAGGATGAAGCCGTCGCCCGGGGTGTAGAACCAGCGCGTGACGGTCAGGTCCAGCGCCGGAAACGCCCAGAAGAACAGGCTGGTCGCCACGACGCCCGTGGCGAGGGCCACGGTCACCCGGTTCGAGGACACGGCGGGCGGCGGGGAAATGCGGGAGAGTGTGCTCATGGCCGAGACGCCTGCGCCCTGCAGCTTGCAGTTCGCTTGCAGCGCGGACCGCCATTGCCGGCCTGCCGTCCTGTCATCCGCCGACCTCCGGTGCACGGGCTCGTGGCGGGTCATCAGGGCTGGGAAATCTTCGTGTTGACCAACCCGGGGCGGCTGTGGAGAAAGCATGATGCGGATCCTGCTCGCCGAGAATGATCGCCTGCTTTCAGAGGCCCTCGGCCGACGTCTGGGGGAGGCGGGTCATGCGGTGGATGTCTTTGCGACCGTCGCCGACGCCGAGGCGGCGTGGCGAACGACAGCCTATGACCTGTCCATCGTCGATGTCATGCTGGACGACGGCGACGGCCGGGCGCTCGTCAGATCGGTCCGCGCCGCCGGTCTGAGAACACCGACGCTGATGCTGACGGCGCGCGACGAGATCGGGGATCGGGTGGCCGGACTGGATGCGGGCGCCGACGACTATCTGGTGAAGCCGTTCGCGACCGATGAGTTGCTTGCCCGGCTGAGGGCGCTCAGACGACGCTCGGCCGACGCCACGGTGACTGAGTTCCGGATCGGCAACATCGTCTATGCGCCCCAGAGCATGAGCCTGGTGGTGGGGGACGGAGCGGTGCGGCTGACCGCCCAGGAGCATGCGGCCCTCGACAAGCTGATCAGGGCCGGCGACCGCGTGACGCCCAAGTCGATGCTGGGTGAGCATCTCTACGCGCTTCATCAGGACTGGTCGGACAACGCGATCGAGACCGTGGTTCATCGGCTTCGCAGGAAGCTCTCGAAGGCGGGCGCGTCGGTGGAAGTCCAGGCGCTGCGCGGCCTGGGCTATGTCCTGTGCGAGACCCGACCATGAAAAGGGCCTATCGTCTCGATGTCAGGCTGGCGGTCGTGGTGACCGTCGTGTCCGCCCTGACCCTGTTCGCCGCCGGGTCGATCCTGACCCTGGAGTTCACACGGGGCCAATTCGCGCTCGAGGAGCGGGGCCTGGCCACTCAGGTCCGGGACTGGGCCGGGTCGGTCCGTCGCGACCCCGACGGCCGTGTGGCGTTCATCCGACCGGCGGAGCCCGCGTCAGACATTGATCCACCCTATACCGGGCTCCTGTCGGGCGCCCGCCCGGTCTATGGCTACACCGTCGTCGACGAGGACGGGACGGTGCTGACGCGTTCCGAGGCCAACGCCCCCGCCGGCCGGCCGGGTCCAGCGCGCGCCGAACCGGTTCTGTCCAGCGGCGTGTCGCTCGACGGCGCCGGGCCGCTGCTGATCGCCGAACTTTATGTGCCGGAAGCCGGCGTGTGGTTCCGGCTGGCGCGGTCGCGGTCGGACATATCCGCCCTCGCCAACACCTTCTTCGCCCAGTCTCTGGAAGAACTGGGATGGGCCGCCGTGGCGATGCTGCTGGTCATGGTCATCACCGCCGTCGTCATCGTGCGTGTCAGTCTGCGGGGGCTCCGGCGCGTCGCCGCGCAGGCGGAAGCGATCACCTTCGACACCCTGGGCCATGAGCGTCTGGCCGGGGCGTCCGCGCCGGCGGAGGTCCAGCCGCTGATCGCCGCCGTCAACCAAGCTCTGGACAGCATCGAAGCGGGCGCCGTGGCTCAGCGGGATTTCTCGATCCATGCGGCCCATGAGCTGAGGACGCCGCTCGCGGACCTCAAGCTGCGTCTGGAAGGCCTGGCCGGCGGCCCGGACCGGGACGCGGCCATGCGCGACGTTGATGCGATGGCGCGCCTGATCGAGCAACTTCTGCACATCGCTCGACTGGACGGCGGCGCCGCGTTCGCCTTGGGGCCGCTCGACCTGGCCGAGACCACCGCCCAGATCCTTCAGGAGACAGCCCCGCGCCTTGTGGCGGCCGGATGGTCGCTGGAGGCCGAGGGTCTGGAGGCGCCCGTCAGGGTCATCGGCGACCCGACCCTGATCGCCCTCGTGCTCCGAAACCTGTTGGAGAACGTCCGCAAACACACGCCCGTCGGCACGCGAGTCCGGGTTCTGGTGTCCGCAGACGGGTCGCTCGTATTTCGTGACACCGGCCCGGGCTTGCTATCGGCCTTTCCCGACTCGGGTTTCGCGCGGTTCATCCGGGGAAGCGACGACGCGCGTTCCGGAAGCGGACTGGGGCTCGCGATCTGCGAAAGCGCGATGCGCCGCATGGGCGGGACGTTCAGCCGGGCGCCTGGAATGGAGGGCGCGGAGTTCCGGATGACCTTCCAGACGCCGGCATTATCGCACCAGTAGGGCGTAACCGCTTGGCTTAGCGGTCGAACCACTCTGAACCGGGATCAGACGCGGAGAAGCATGACCCCGGCCAAGCCTGCCGCCGCGAGGATGACCGGCGGCGCGAGCTTGCTCTTCCAGAACCAGTTGGCGGTGAAGGCGGCTGCGAGGATCGCCACCAGAACCGCAGTCTGGCTCAGCGGGGTGAAGAGGCTGATGACCAGTTGCAGCGCGGTGACGGCGATCAGGCCGACGACGCCGGCCGCGACGCCTTCCAGCAGGGCCTTCACGCCATCCATCTCGATGACCGTCTCCAGTCGATCGTAGAAGACCAGGGAGAAAGCGAAAGCGGGCAGGAAGACGCCGGCGGTGATGACGAGCGCGCCGAGCGGACCTCCGGCGACATAGCCGACGAAGGTCGAAAAGATGATCAGCGGCGCCGGCAGAACGCCCGAGAGGGCGAGACCGTCGAGGAACTGGCCGTCTCCCATCCACCCCCGGGCGGCGGCGTCGTTGCGCAGGAACGGGATGGCGGTGTAGGCGCCGCCAAAGGTCAGGAGCCCGGCCTTCAGCCCCGACAAGAACAAGATCCACGGGGCCACGGACCCCGGTGAGGCGGCGACGAAATCGAGCGACGCCCTGGCGACGGTGTCTGGCGCCGACAGTCGGGCGACGACAGCGGCCGTCACGACGAGGGCGGCTATGCCGAGCGCCCATCCTCGCCGGCCCGAGGCCGCCAGGGCGTAGACGATCCCCGCTGCGGGCAGGGCGATCCAGAAGCTGACGCCGGCCAGGGCGGCGGCGGCGCAGGCGAGGCCGACGCCCCACAGCCAGCGGTCGATGAGGATATGCCGCCCGATCCGGTGGACGGCCCGCAGGATCAGGGCGACCACCGCGGCCTGAACGCCAAGGAAGGCGGCGCCGACCCAGGCGCGGTCGAAGTCGATACGGAAGTAGAGCCACGACAGGATCATCATCAGCACAAAGCCCGGCAGCATGAAGCCGAGGCCGGCCAAGACACCGCCCCAGCGTCCCTTGGCCCGCATGCCGAGGTGGACACAGAGCTCGTGCGCCTCGGGTCCCGGCAGGACCTGCATGACCGCCAATAGCCGGTTGAAGCGTTGGCCGGACATCCAGGCTTCTTCCTCGACCAGTTCGCGACGCAGCATGGCGATCTGGGCGACCGGGCCGCCGAAGGCCAGGGCTCCGAACTTCAAAAAGCGCAGGAACAGGGCGCCGTATGACAGCGGAGGCGGGGACGGTTCGGGTCGGGCGAGGCTTGGGTCAGGCCGGTAAGGATGGGACATGCACGCGCTCCTTGCCGCATGAAGGTGCGGATGGAGCGGGACTTGGGCGGCCGGAGCCGCCGACTCCGGGCGCCCGCAGAGGCCCGGACCCTCCTTTTATCGGAAATCCCTCGTTCGAGAAGAGGGCGCCCGCGCCGTGCAGGGGAGGCGGCGGTCATCGGCTGTCCCGGGTAAAGCCGAGACGGGAAAGCCAGCGGCGCGGGGCGCCTTCCGGCGGGGGCGGTCGCCCATGGACGAGGCTGTAGAGGGCGGGCAGCACCAGCAGGGTCAGGATCGTGGAGGAAATGATCCCGCCGATGACGACCGTGGCCAGCGGCCGCTGGACCTCGGCCCCGGCGCCCACGTTCAGCGCCATGGGCACGAAGCCGAGACTGGCCACCAGGGCGGTCATCAGCACCGGCCGCAGCCGGGTTAGGGCGCCCTCGCGGATCGCTTCGCCGAGGGGTTTGCCCTCGGCGACCAGGCTGCGGATGAAGCTGACCATGACGACGCCGTTCAGTACGGCGACGCCCGACAGGGCGATGAAACCGACCGCCGCCGAGATGGACAGCGGCAGGCCGCGCATCGCCAGGGCCGCGACCCCGCCGGTCAGCGCCAGAGGCACGCCGGAGAAGACGATGGCGCTGTCCTTGACCGACCGGAACAGAGCGAACAGCAGGCCGAAGATCAGCAGCAGCACCACCGGCACAACCAACTGCAGCCGTTTGGCCGCCGAGATCAGTTGCTCGAAGGTGCCGCCGTAGCTGATCCAGGACCCGGCCGGGACCTCGACCTCGGCCCCGACCTTGTCCTGGACCTCGGCGATGAAGGAGCCCAGATCGCGGCCGCGCACATTGGCTGTGACCACCACGCGGCGTTTGCCGTCCTCGCGGCTGATCTGGTTCGGACCCTTCTCTACGACGACGGTGGCGATCTCCTCGAGCGGCACGAAGGCCGTGCCGCCCGAGCTGGGCACGGGGATGCGCAGCCGGCCGATGGCTTCTGTGTCCCGGCGCAGGGTCTCGGGCAGGCGCACGACCACGTCGAAGCGCCGGTCGCCCTCGAACATCTGGCCGGCGACCACGCCGCCGATCGAGGTCGCGACGACCTGTTGGACGTCATCCATGCTGAGGCCGAGCCGCGACAGGGCGGCGCGGTCGGGCGTGATCTGCAGCACCGGCAGGCCGGTGACCTGTTCGACCGACACATCCTCCGCGCCCTCAATGCCGCCGACCACGCCTTCGATGGCGTCGCCGACCTCAAGCAGGGCGTCGAGATCGTCGCCGAACACCTTGATGGCGACATCGGCCCGAACCCCTGAGAGAAGTTCGTTGAAGCGCATCTGGATCGGCTGGGTGAACTCGTAATTATTGCCCGGGATCTGGTCCACGGCGGCCTGAAGTTCGGCCAGGAGTTCGGCGCGGGGCTTGCGTGGGTTCGGCCAGTCCTTGCGGTCCTTCAGCATGATGAAGGTGTCGGCGACCGAGGGCGGCATGGGATCGGTCGCCACCTCGGCGGTGCCGATCTTGGCGAAGACACGCTCGACCTCGGGGAACTGGGCGATGCGTCGTTCCAGCGCCGCCTGCATCTGCACGGCCTGGCTCAGCGAGGTGCCCGGGATGCGAAGGGCGTGCATGGCGATGTCGCCCTCATCGAGGTTCGGAATGAACTCTGACCCCATGCGGCCGGCGCCCAGGGCGGCGATCGCCACCAGGGCGACGGCCACGGCCACGAAGGCCACCCGCAACCGCAGGGCCAGGTCCAGCGCCGGCTGATAGAAGCGCCGGGCGCCGCGCATGACGAAACTGTCCTTTTCCTCGACCTTGCCGGTGACGAACATGGCCACGGCGGCCGGGACGAAGGTCAGGGACAGAACCAGGGCGCAGGTCAGGGCGATGACGACGGTGATCGCCATCGGATGGAACATCTTTCCCTCGACCCCGGTCAGAGCGAAGATCGGCACATAGACCAGGGTAATGATAAGCACCCCGAACAACGACGGTCGGATCACTTCGCCTGAGGCCGAGGCCGCCAGGTCGAACCGTTCCTCGCGCGTCAGCCGACGGCCGAGGCGATGCTGCGCCTCGCCGAAGCGACGCAGGCAGTTCTCGACGATGATGACGGCGCCGTCGACGATGAGGCCGAAGTCCAGCGCGCCCAGGCTCATCAGATTGCCTGACGTCCCGGTGCGCACCATGCCGGTGATGGTCATCATCATGGTGATCGGTATGACCGCCGCCGTGATCAGCGCCGCCCGGATGTTCCCCAGCAGCAGGAACAGCACCACGATGACCAGCAGGGCGCCTTCGAGCAGGTTCTTTTCGACGGTATGGATCGCCCGGTCGACCAAGTCGGTCCGGTCATAGACGGGAACGGCCCGGACCCCATCCGGCAGGGCCTTGGACGCTTCGTCCAGACGCGCCGCCACGGCCTGGGCGACGGTGCGGCTGTTCTCGCCGACGAGCATGAACACCGTCCCGAGCACGACTTCGCGTCCGTCCTCAGTGGCGGCGCCGGTGCGCAGTTCCTCCCCCATGATCAGATCGGCGACATCGGCCACCCGCACGGGCAAGCCGTTGCGATTGGCGACGATGACGGCGCCGAGATCTTCGAGGCTTTCCGCCTGGCCGGGGACCCGGACCAGATACTGCTCGCCGTAGCGTTCGACGTAGCCCGCGCCGACATTGGCGTTGTTGCGGTTCAGGGCCTCGACGACCTCCGCCAGGGTGACGCCATAGGCGACCAGACGATCGGGCCACGGCGTGACGTGGTACTGCCGCTCGAAGCCGCCGATGGTGTTGACCTCGGTCACGCCCGGCGTATTGCGCAGTTGCGGGCGGATGACCCAGTCCTGAAGGGTGCGGAGGTCTTCGGGCGTGTAGAGTTCGCCGTCGGGCCGACGCGCGCCCTGTTCGGCCTCGATCGTGTACATGAAGATTTCGCCCAGCCCCGTGGAGATGGGGCCCAGCTCAGGCGTCAGGCCTTCCGGCAATTGCCCGCGCGCCGCCTGGAGCCGTTCGTTGACGAGCTGACGCGCGAAATAGATGTCCGTGCCGTCGGCGAAGACGACCGTGACCTGGCTCAGGCCGTAGCGCGAGACCGAGCGCGTGTACTGCAACCCCGGCACGCCGGCGATCGCGGTCTCGACCGGGAAGGTGATCCGCTGTTCGGACTCCAGCGGCGAGAAGCCGGGGGCCTCGGTGTTGATCTGGACCTGGACGTTGGTGATGTCCGGGGTGGCGTCGATCGGCAGGCGCTGGAAACTCCAGACGCCGACCGCGCAGGCCAGGAGGACGAGCGCCATGACGATCCAGCGGAAGCGGATCGACAGCGCGATGATGCGTTCGAGCATGATGATGCGAGCCCCCTAGTGATCGTGGCTCGCGCCGGACTTCTCGACGTCCGCGCGGATGAGGAAGGCGCCGTCCACGACGTATTCGACGCCGGGATCCACGCCGCCGAGAACTTCGGTCCATTCCGGGGTGCGGCGGCCCAGCTCCAGCATCCGCACCTCATAGGTCGTGCCGAAGCGGGCATAGACCACGGTGAAGTCGCGGAAGGGCTGAAGCGCCTTGGTGCGGACGGCCAATGGAACCTCGCCGGCGCCTACCTGCGCCAAGCCTGAGACTCCAAGGCCCGGCCGCCAGACGCCGCCCTGATAGGGAAGGTCGACGTGGGCGATCAGCACCTGACTGGTCAGATCGGTCGAAGGCAGAACCGCCTCGATCCGACCATCGAAGGTGTAGTCGCCGGCCAGGCTCTTCACCGTGATCGGCTGCCCCGCGCGCACCCGCTCGGCGTCACGCGGATAGAGCAGGAATTCCGCATGCAGCCGGGTCGGGTCGCCGATCATCAGCATCGGCGCGCCGCCGCCGGTGACCGAACCGACGTTGACGTTCTTGGCGACGATCATGCCGGAGATCGGCGCGGTGATCGCATAGGTTTGCAGACTCTCGCTGGACTCGACCCGAGCGATGACCTGGCCGCGCGAGACGCGCGTGCCCAACTGGACATTCAGGCTTATGACCCGGCCCGGATAACGGGCGTGGACCTCGGCCTGGCCTTCGGGCGTGATCTCGACCCGGCCGGTCAGGGGCAGGGTCTCGCCGAGGACAGCGGGCCCGGCCCGTTCGACGGTGACTCCGCCGGCGCGGGCGGCGTCCGCCGCGATGGTCGTGCGTCCCTCGTGGGAGGCATACGTCCACCTATGGCGTTCGCCGGCATGCGTGGCCGTAACCGCCACGTCGAACGAGTGCGGCTCGACCACAGGCGCGGCCGAGGTCAGATAGTCGTTCTCGGCGGAGAAGACGAAGGCGTCGGTCTTGGGCCCGAGGCGGTTGAGCGTGATCGCCGCCTGCACCTGTCGCGGATCGAGCGGCTTGTCCTTGAGGTAGGGATACAGGCGAAACAGCGGCTCGGGGCCTTCCTCGTAGAGGGTGACCTCCAGCGCGAAGTCGCCGTCGCGGAGCATGCGGCCCCGGTGCGGACCACGCTCGTATTCCATTGCGGCGGCCTCGCTTTCAGCCTTCTCGGCGGGTGCGCCTTGGCCGCAGGCCGAGACGCCGAGAGCGAGCGCCATGAGAGAGGCGGCGATCAGACGGTGCGAAGCGGTCATGGTTGGATCTCCAGGCCGAGCAGGCCGGCATGCGCGCCGGTCAGCCGGTCGAGGCGGGCGCGGTCGATATGGAATTGTTGGAGCACCGCGACGCGGCGCGCTCGGGTTTCGATCAGGGCCGAGTGCGCGCTCATGACGTCATTGTAGGTGAAGCCCCCGCGCGCGAAGCCGTCGCGGACGAGCGACACCGCCCGCTCCGCCTGCGGCAGAATCTCCTCGCTGATGCGTCGCGCCTCGCTGGCTCTCGACAGCAGCTGGACCTGCAGCCGCGCGATCTCGCGTTCCCGTTCGATGCGGAAGGCTTCGCGATCGGCCTGTGCGGCCGTGCCTTCCGCCCGAGCCCGTTCAATGGCGCCGAGATTGCGATCGTAGCGCTGCAGCGGAATGGAGGCGCCGAACACGAGCGAGACTTCATTGTCCCAGATGTGCCTCACGCCGACGCTGATCGTCGGGTCTGGTATCGCGCGGGCTTCCTCCAAGCGGACCTGGGCGTCGGCGACGCCGCGTTGGGCCAGGAAGACGTCCAGATCGATCTGGGCGACAGCGCCGGCGGCGATGCGAGACGCGCTGGTGTCTTCGAAGGCGGCGGCGCCGACCCCGAAGTCGGCAGGGCCGTCCCAGAACCTGGCCAGGGTGACCCGGGCGAGCCGGACCTCGATTTCGGCCTGATCGAAATCGATCTGCGCCTGGGCCAGTTCAGCCTCGGCGCGCGCGCCCGCGAACAGCGGGTCGCGGGCGGCGTCTACACGACGCTGGACCTCGACCTGGAACCGCGCGGCGAGCTGTAGCCGCTCGCGGGCGATATCGAGCCGGGCTTCAGCGGTCAGCGCTTCCGTCCAGGCGCGCTGCACTGTCTCGAGCCGATCAAGTTGACGCACACGCGCGTTGGCCGCCACGAGCGCGCTCTCGCCGCGAGCCAAGTCGATCCGAGCCGGTCGGTCGCCGCCGCGTTCGATACGCTGTTCGTAGCTCAGCGTGGTTTCTGTGCGATCCAGCAAATCGCCGCCGCCGACGGTCGGCAGGTTTTCCACCATCAGGCCGAGGGTGGGGTTCGGCCGGATGTCCGCTTGGCGGACGCCGGCCTCGGCGGCGCGGGTGCGCGCTTCCAGGCCAGCGAGGGCGGGGTCGGCGGCGACGGCGCGGCGCAACGCTTCGTCCAGAGGGAGCAGACGCGCGGGTGCGGTCGCCGGTGATGGGGGCGTCGTCGCCTGGGCGACCGCCATCGTCGGCGGCACGGCGGCCGCCAGCGCGAGCGCGAGGGCCGAAACGGCTCCACATCGCGCCCACGGACCGGCGCAGCCGGACAGGGGGTGTCTCAAGGGTAGTCTCCAAAAACAGGGCGCACGCGGCCTGTCGGCCGCGCAGGATCAGGCGATCAGGCGCTGTTGTTTTGGAGGGTGAGAAGGGCCGTCGCCTCGCAGTCCAGGCGGCGTAAGGCCCGCGGCCGGCGCCAGATTGCCGGACGCCGAGATCACAGCCTCGGACGGATGGACAGGCGTCGCCAGGGCGACATGAATTTCGCCGGCGTTGTGGTGGTGATGCTTGATCGGGCCATCGATTGATTTGTCGGGGACATCGGACGTAGCAGCTTCGCCCGTAGGCGGAGACTCCGGTTGGTCACGCGCGTGTTCGTCGCCATGATCGGCCTCTTGATCTTGGTCGATCGTGGCCGCCTCCGCATAGGACACGCCCGGGAACTGCAGGGCGTGCTCGATGCGATGCTGGGTGTCGATCACGCCATGCGCCTGCAGCGCGACCATTACGGTCACGCCGAGACAGACGCAGAAGAGGCGGAGCGATTGCGGCAGTAGAATTCTCCGATCTTCGATCGATTAGGGGGAATCGTGCAGCGGCGCAACGACCGGCTCGTCGCAGCCACCACTATTCAGCTTGTCTCCCTATGAGTCGCGACGGCGGCGCTCAGGGGCAAGCCGGCTGCTGACCGGCCTCTGCTCGTCGGCTCCGGAGGGAAATAGAGGTCGCCGGGTGAACCCTTTCCTAGCCTGGCCGTTTCAACACGCTGCTTCCACAATTCAAGGAGGGCCCATGTGCGGCCTCAGCGGCGAGATCAATTTCGACGGACGACCAGCCGACGCCGGCGCCGTTCAACGCATGACGGATGCGCTCTCGCCTCGGGGACCGGATGGGTCCGGCATTGTGATGCGCGGCCCGGTGGGGCTGGGGCACCGACGGCTTAAGATCATCGACCTGTCCGAGGCGGCGCAGCAGCCGATGGTGGACGCGGACCTAGGCGTGACCCTGGCCTTCAATGGTTGCATCTACAACTATCCTGAACTCCGCGAAGAGCTGCAGGGGCTCGGCTTCCGCTTCTTCTCGCACGGCGACACCGAGGTCATCATCAAGGCCTGGAAGGCCTGGGGCGAGGCCTGCGTCGAGCGGTTCAAGGGCATGTTCGCCTTCGTCCTGCATGAACGCGACACCGGCCGCACCGTGATCGCCCGCGACCGGTTCGGCATCAAGCCACTTTATCTGGCCGAGAGCGGCAAACGTCTGCGTTTCGCCTCGACCCTTCCGGCCCTGCTGGCGGCGGGCGACGTGGACAAGACCATCGATCCGGTCGGCCTGCACCACTACATGACCTTCCACGCCGTCGTTCCGCCGCCGCACACCATCCTGAAGGGCGTGAAGAAGTTTCCGCCGGCGACGATCCGGGTGATCGAGGCGGACGGGACGGCCAAGGACCGCCTGTACTGGCAGCCCGACATGACCCGCCACGCCGAGGACGCCGCCCTGACGGCCGAGGACTGGCGCGACCGGGTTCTGGACAGTCTGCGCGAAGCCGTGAAGCGCCGTATGGTCGCCGACGTGCCTGTGGGCGTGCTGCTGTCGGGCGGGGTGGATTCCAGCCTGATCGTCGGCCTGCTGGCCGAACTGGGCCAGACCGACCTGATGACCTTCTCGGTCGGTTTCGAGGAGGCCAACGGCGAGAAGGGCGACGAGTTCGTCTATTCGGACCTGATCGCCAAACACTATGGGACCAAGCACCACCAGATATTCGTGCCGCACGCCCGTCTGATGGAGGCCCTGCCGGGCACCATCGGCGCCATGTCGGAACCGATGGTCAGTTACGACAATGTCGGCTTCTACCTCCTGAGCCAGGAAGTTTCGAAACACATCAAGGTGGTCCAGTCGGGGCAGGGGGCGGACGAGGTGTTCGCCGGCTATCACTGGTACCCGCCGATGCTGGAGACGACCGACCCGGTCGAGACCTACGCCAAGGCCTTCTTCGACCGCAGCCATGCGACGCTGAAGACCCAGCTGAACGGCGCATACATGGCCGACACCGACGTCAGCCGCGCCCTGGTCGAGGCCCATTTTGCCCAAGGCCGCGCCGCGACGCCGGTCGATCAGGCGCTGCGTCTGGACAGCCAGGTGATGCTGGTCGACGACCCGGTGAAGCGGGTCGACAACATGACCATGGCCTGGGGTCTGGAGGCGCGCGTGCCCTTCCTCGACCACGAACTGGTCGAACTGGCCGGCCGGATTCCGCCCGAACACAAGCTGGCCCAGGGCGGCAAGGGGGTGCTGAAGGAGGCGGCGCGTCTGGTGATCCCGTCCGAGGTGATCGACCGCAAGAAGGGCTATTTCCCCGTCCCCGCGCTGAAATACATCCAGGGCCCGTATCTGGAGATGGTGCGCGAAGCCCTGACCAATCAGGCGGCGCGCGATCGCGGCCTGTTCGACAGGGGCTATCTGGACACCCTGTTCGCCAATCCGACCGAACATATCACGCCGCTGCGCGGGTCGGAGCTGTGGCAGGTGGCCGTGCTCGAGATGTGGATGCAACAGCATGGCGTCTGACGTCCGACCTGAACGGTCCAAGGCGCACCGGCTCAAGCGGCTGCGTCACGAAGGGCTTAAGCCGCCGGTGCGGACGGGGGAGGGGCCTAGTCCCAACGCCGTGCTGGATTGCGGCTGGGGGCGGCTGCTGTTCGCCCAGACTTTCGACACGGCCGAGCCGCTGGTGGACGCCCTGCGCGCCGAGGGGCCGGATCGTCGCGACATCGCCTTCTATGTCCGCAATCCGCACGTCCTGCTGGCCTCGGCGCCTCAGGAGCTGTTCCTGGATCCGTCGCACACCTATCGGCTGGAGCTGGCCACCTATCGCGCCAGCCGTCGCCAGCCGAGGGGGTTCACCGTGCGTCGGCTGACGTCGGAAATGGACGCCCAGGCGGTCAACGACATCTACGCCAAGCGCAAGATGGTGCCGGTTCCGCCCGACTTCTTCTGGTCTCACCGCGACGACCGGACCCTGACCTATTTCGTCGCCGAGGACACGACGACAGGGGCAGTGATCGGCACGGTGACGGGCGTCAATCATGCCCGCGCCTTCGAGGATCCCGAATGCGGCTCGTCGCTGTGGTGTCTGGCGGTCGATCCCCAGGCGACCCAGCCGGGCGTCGGCGAGGCCCTGGTCCGGCGTCTGGCCGAGCACTTTAAGACCCAAGGCCTGGCGCACATGGACCTGTCGGTCATGCACGACAACGACCAGGCCATCGCCCTGTATGAGAAGCTGGGATTTCGCCGCGTGTCCTTCTTCGGGGTCAAGCGCAAGAACCCGATCAACGAGGCCCTGTTCGTCGGCCCGACCGACGACCACGACCTGAACCCCTATGCCCGGATCATCGTCAACGAGGCGCGGCGGCGTGGCATTCACACCGAGATCATCGATGCCGAGGGCGGGCTGTTTCGCCTGAACTGGGGCGGCCGGTCGGTGCGATGTCGTGAAAGTCTGTCGGAGCTGACCTCGGCCGTGGCGCTCAGCATCTGCGACGACAAGCGGATGACGCGGCGCATCGTCGAGGGCGCCGGGGTGCGCGTGCCCGAACGGATCGACCCGGACGATCTGTCCGCCATCGACGAAGCGCTGGAGACATACGGCAGCCTGGTCGTGAAGCCTGCGCGGGGCGAGCAGGGCCAGGGTGTCGCCGTCGGTCTGAAGACCATGAGGGAGGTGCAGACGGCCCTGACCCGTGCGCGCCGCATCTGTTCCGAGGTTCTGGTCGAGGAGCAGGTCCAGGGCGAGGACCTGCGGCTGGTGGTGATCGACTACAAGGTCGTCGCTTGCGCCCTGCGTCGGCCGCCGCGCGTCGTCGGCGACGGTCGCTCCACCCTGCGCGCCCTGATCGAGCATCAGAGCCGCCGTCGCGCCGCCGCGACGGGCGGGGAATCGACCATTCCCATCGACGAGGAGACCGAGCGGACCCTGGCCGAGGCGGGCTATCGGCTGGACGACATCGCACCGGAGGGCGCCGAGGTGCTGGTGCGAAAGGCGGCCAATCTGCACCTCGGCGGCACAATCCATGATGTGACGGAGGAGGTGCACCCGACCCTGATCCGCGCCGCCGTCGCCGCCGCCCGCGCCATCGACATCCCCGTCACCGGCATCGACCTGATGGTGAAGTCGCCGCGCGAGGCCGACTACGCCTTCATCGAGGCGAACGAACGCCCGGGCCTGGCCAATCACGAACCCCAGCCGACGGCCGAGCGTTTCATCGACCTGTTGTTCCCCCTGTCCGCCCCGACCTCGGCGCGCGCCGTGGTCCGGGCCGACGTCTGAAGGAGGCCCCTTGGCCCGTCCTGCGATCGATCTCGACTATCTGAAGTCCCGCCTCGCCGATCTGCTGAACACGCCCAGCCCCACCGGCTATACCGACGAGGCGGTGTGGCGGTTGTGCCGCGAGCTGGAGCGGCTCGGGCTCGACTACGAACTGACCCGGCGCGGCGCCATTCGGGCCCGCCTGCCAGGGCGCTCGCCCAAGCCCGCCCGCGCCATCGTGGCCCACGTCGACACCCTGGGGGCCCAGGTCAAACAGGTGAAGGATAAC
This sequence comes from Brevundimonas sp., assembly GCA_046314055.1. Classification (GTDB taxonomy): domain Bacteria; phylum Pseudomonadota; class Alphaproteobacteria; order Caulobacterales; family Caulobacteraceae; genus Brevundimonas. The sequence continues at coordinate 4,268 of JBKBXN010000019.1, read as the reverse complement.
GGCCGGCTGGAGCTGGTGGCGATCGGTCACTGGTCGTCACGCTTCGCCGAGGGCGCGCGGGCGACTATCTTTTCCGAGGGCGGCGCCTGGCGTGGCACCATCCTGCCGCTGAAGGCCTCGGGCCACACCTTCAACGAGGAGGTGGACACGCAGCCGGTCAGCTGGCGCCAGGTGGAGCTGCGCATCGACGCCGTGACCCACGGCCGTGACGACACCCTGGCCCTCGGTGTGGACGTCGGCGATATCGTCGCCATCGACCCCCAGCCCGAGTTTATGGACACCGGCTTCATCGTCTCGCGCCATCTGGACGACAAGGCGGGAGTCGCCACCCTTCTGGCCGCCCTGGAATGCATGATCCGCGAGGAGCGCACCCCTACGGTCGACACCTGGTGGCTGTTCACCATCGCCGAAGAGGTGGGGCTGGGCGCCTCGTCGGTGCTGATCCCGGACGTTGCGGCCATGGTCACCGTCGACAACGGCACGACCGCGCCGGGCCAGAACTCGTCCGAGTTCGGCGTCACCATCGCCATGGCCGACCAGACGGGGCCGTTCGACTGGCACCTGTCACGCAAGCTGGTTCAGCTGGCCCGCGATCACGAGATTCCGCACCAGAAGGACGTCTTCCGCTACTACCGCTCGGACTCGGCCTCCGCTCTGGAATCCGGCGCCGACATCCGGACGGCCTTGGTCACCTTCGGCATCGACGCCAGCCACGGCTATGAACGGATCCACGAAAGCGCGCTGGCGGACCTGACGCGCCTGCTGATCGCCTATGCCGAAAGCGACGTCGAAATCGGCCGCGACGCCAAGCCGCTGAGCGGCGTCAAAGGTTTCACACACCAGCCGGTCGATGAGGATCAGCGCTGACGCCAAGAGGTGTCAGCGCTGATCCGTCTTGCGGGTCTCCAGCAGCTCGGCCCTGCGCCAGGGCCAGCAGCCTTCGATCTCTGTCTCCAGGGCGAAGCTCAGGAAGGTGCGGATCAGGATGACGAGGCCCAGCATGCCGACGGTCTCGAGGGTCATCGGAGCCGTGATCGTGCTGATGATGTCGGCGCCGACAAGAAACTCCAGTCCGAGCAGAATGCCGCGCCCGAGGTTGGCCCGGTAGTTCGTATAGGCGTCGCGCCAGCTGCGATCCCGCGCGCCTTTCAGGCAGAAGAGGATGGTCGCCAGCCCCACGCCGCCGACGAGGATGCCGGCGCCGACCAGCTCCAGCAGGATGGCGAACGGCTGGATGAAGGCGTGGACGTCGCTCAGCATGTTCAGCCTGTCCGCCAGAGGTGCAGGTGATCAAGCACATCCGCGACGATCTGCTCCCGTGTGAAGCCGGTCAGATCACGAGCCCGCCCGGCGCCGTCGGAGCGGGCGGACAATCGCCATTCCATCGCGCGGCGTCGTTCCGAGGCGTCCAGCGCCGTCATGGCGGGACGAGGGCGCTCGCGTACGTCGAGACGATAGTGGAAGGCGGGGCCGGCGCCGGTCGCGGTCGTCAAGGACAGGCCGGTCGTGTCCCGCGTGACCTCCGCCTCCAGGCCTTCGGACAGCAGGCCCGCTCTGACGGTTTCGAGCGCGGGAGCGCCGACCTGTTCGATCTGACGCTCGATATCGCGTCGGCTGGCCGGCGACAGGATTCGCTTCAGCTGTTCGGCCAGGGGCGGGCCTTCCGTCTCGACGGCTCGCCCGGCGAGGTCGGCGTTCATCTGTCGGACCAGGCCCGCGGCCAGCAGGATCATGATGACCGCAAAGGGCAGCGCCGCCACCAGGGTCGCCGCCTGCAGGGCCCCGAGCCCGCCGGCGAGCAGCAGCAAGGCTGCGGCCAGCCCCTCGAGGGAGCACCAGTAGACCCGCTGCCAGCGCGGCGTGTCGTCCGCTCCGCCTGAGGCGATGGTGTCGATCACCAGAGACCCCGAATCCGCCGAGGTGACGAAGAAGACCGCCACGAGCAGGACGGCCAGGGTCGAGGTGACGGCTGCGCCCGGAAGCTCCTCGAAGAAGCGGAAGAGGGCGGTCGACAGGTCCGCCGTCACCGCCTCCGAAATCGCGCCCGCCGCCACGCCCATATCCAGATTGATCGCGGTATTGCCGAACACCGTCATCCACAGGAAGGTGAAGCCGGTGGGGACCAGCAGCACGCCGATGACGAACTCGCGCACGGTTCGCCCGCGCGAAATCCGGGCGATGAACATGCCTACGAAGGGCGACCAGGCGATCCACCACGCCCAGTAGAACAGCGTCCAATTGGCCATCCAGCCGCGGGGCTCGTAGGCGTAGAGATTGAAGGTCCTGATGAAGAAATGGTCCATATACAGACCGAAATTCTGCACGAGCGCCTTCAGCAGGAAGGCGGTCGGTCCGACCGCCAGGACGAACAGCATGAGGAGCACGGCGAGAACCAGGTTCAGTTCCGACAACCGTCGCACCCCCTTGTCCAGTCCGGTCAGGACCGATGCGGTCGCCCCGGCCATCACCAGCACGATCAGTCCGACCTGCATCCAGGGCGTATTGGGCAGGCCGGTCAGATAGTTCAGCCCGCTGTTGATCTGCGAGACGCCCAGGCCCAGCGAGGTGGCGATCCCGAACAGGGTGCCGCAGATGGCGAATATGTCCACCGCATCGCCGATCGGCCCATTGATCCGCTTGCCCAGAAGCGGCGCCAGACCGGACCGCAGGGTCAGCGGCAGGCCTTTGCGGTGCGCGAAATAGGCCAGGCTCAAGCCGACCAGCGCATAGATGGCCCAGGCGTGAACGCCCCAGTGGGTGAAGGTGATGACCATTGCCTCGCGCGCCGCGCCGAAGGTCTGAGGCTGGGCTTCGGGCGGGCTGGCGTAATGCTGAATCGGCTCGGCGACCGCGAAATACATCAGGCCGATGCCCATGCCGGCCGCGAACAGCATGGCCAGCCAAGAGAGATAGGGGAAGTCAGGCTCGGAATCGTCCGGCCCCAGTTTCAACGCCCCGGTCGGGCCCAGGGCCAGAAACAGCACCAGGGCCAGAAACCCGGCCACCGAGGCGATATAGAACCATCCGAATGTGTCGATCACCCAGGCCTGGGCGGCCTGGAACATCCGGTCGGACTCGCCGGGCGCCGCGACGGCGACGGCCAGCAGAAGCCCGACGATCAGGCTTGCGCCCCAGAAGACGCGAGGGTTCATTTTGGATGTTAGCATGAAGCTATAGCGTGGCAGTTGGCGCAAGGTTGCGATGACGGCCGGTGCGGCGCCTCGCAGGAAACTTCCTGGCCCTAGGCCGACAGGGCGGATTTTATGAATCCTTTACGCCCACGGCGGGGACTCACATCGCGCCATTATGCGCCTGCGTGGTCCTTTCCCGCTCCAACTTGAGCGTGAGGAGGCCGGTATGGCCGACGTGATTTTTCTGGCGGTCGGGGCAGGGGCGTTCGTCGCCTTCGCCGTGCTCGCCGCAGCATTGAAGCGAGTGTGACGATGATGATCGCCATGCTCTGGGGGGCGGGGGCGGTGGTCGTCGCCGTCTATATGGTCGCGGCTTTGCTGCGGCCCGAGCGGTTCTAAGGACCGGGACTGAACTCATGAACATTCAAGGATGGGGCGAGATCGCCCTGACCCTTGGGCTGGCCGTTCTGCTCGGCTGGCCCATCGGCATTTACATGTCGCGCGTCTGGAACGGCGAACGGACCTGGCTGGACCCGGTGCTGAAGCCGGTGGAGGCCGTCTTCTATGGCGCAGCCGGCGTCGATCCGAAGCGCAGCCAGGGCTGGCTGGGCTATGCCGGCGCCCTGCTGGCCTTCAACCTGGCGGGCTTTGTGCTGCTGTACGGGATACTGCGGCTGCAGGGCGTCCTGCCGCTGAACCCGCAGGGTTTCGCGGGCGTCGCGCCGCACCTGGCCTTCAACACCGCCGTCAGCTTCGTCACCAACACCAACTGGCAGAGCTATGGCGGGGAGGCGACGATGTCGACCTTCAGCCAGATGGTCGGGCTGACGGTGCAGAACTTCGTCTCGGCCGCGACCGGCGCCACCATTGCGGCGGCGCTGGCGCGGGCCTTCGTCGCCCATCGCGGCGAGGGCGTCGGCAATTTCTGGGCCGACCTCACACGGACCACCCTCTATGTGCTGCTGCCCGCCGCCTTCGTGCTGGCGGTCGTTCTGGCCGGTCTGGGCATTGTGCAGAGCCTGGCGGCGAATGTGCAGGCTACAGGCGTCGAGGGCGGAACCCAGACCTTGCCGTTGTTCCCGGCGGCCAGTCAGGTGGCGATCAAGCAGTTGGGCATCAACGGCGGCGGCGTCTTCA
>JBKBXN010000018.1:0-25038 GCA_046314055.1 Brevundimonas sp. | reverse complement strand
CATGCAGCCCCAGGGCCAAGCCCAGATCATCATCAACATGGTCGACTATGGGCTGGAGCCGCAGGCGGCGGGCGACGCCCCGCGTTGGCAGCACTATGGCTCGTCCGAACCGACCGGCCAGCCGCAGGAGGGGACCGGCGTGCTGCACCTGGAGAGCGGCGTGCCCGAGGCGACCAAGGCGCAGCTGCGCGCCATGGGCTGGACCCTGGGCGAGCCGGACGGCGGGTTCGGCGGCTATCAGAACGTCATGAAACAGATGAACGCCGGCGGGCGCTGGACCTATGGCGCGGCGACCGAGATGCGCAAGGACGGCATCGCGCTGGCTTATTGAGATTGGCGTGCTGACATGACCCATGACGAGGTGCGCGCCCTGCTGCTGTCCTTCCCCGGCGTCGAGGACGGCGTGTCCTATGGGGAGCCGTCGTTCAAGGTGGCGGGGAAGTTCTTCACCTGGCTGCGTCCGAAGCTGGACGACAGTATCGTGGTGCATCTGGATAATCTGGATGAGCGAGATTTGCTGGTCGAGATGGACCCGGACAGCTTTCACTTTACCGACCACTACCGCGATCATCCGATCGTGCTGGCGCGGATCGCCACGGCCGATCCCGTCTGGCTGAGGGCTGCGCTGGAAAAGCGGTGGCGCAAGGTGGCGCCGAAGCGGATGGTGAAGGCCTACGACGCCGCTTGACCTGACGTCGGGGAAACCATGCAGGGTCCGTTTAAAATAAGAACGGACAGGGAAACGACATGGGGCTGACGGTCGAGGATCGGGTCATCAACGCCGTGGACGGCTGGCCGCTGGAGGCGACGCTGTTCCGGGGCGACGCGCCGAGGATGGCGGTGCTGGTTTCTGCGGGCACGGGGTTTCCACGCGGCTTCTATGCCCGGTTCGCGCGCTGGATGGCCGAGCGCGGCTGCGTGGTCCTGACCTATGACTATCGCGGCATAGGGGGCTCGCGGCCCGAGGATCTGGCGGCGATGGAGATGGACTATCCCGACTGGGGGCGGCTGGACATCCCGGCCGCGTTGAAGGCGTTGAAGAAGGCCGCGCCCGGGCTGCCGGTCTTCCATGTGGGGCACAGCGTGGGGGGTCATTTCGTCGGCTTCATGCCGAACCAGGCCGAGATCGGGCGGCACGCCTTCGTGTCGGTCGGGACCGGATGGTGGGGCGGACACCACCGGACCTATAATCCGATGGAGCTGTTCTTCTGGTTCGGTTTTGGCCCGAACCATCTGCGCCGCCACGGCTATGTCCGCGCAGGCAAGCTGTGGCGCGGGACGGATCTGCCGCGCGGGGTGTTCGAGACCTGGAAGCGGTGGTGCCTGAAGCCCGCCTATTTCCTGGACGAGCTGAAGTCCGGCGCCTTGGAGCCCCAGGCGTTCGATCAGGTGCGGGCGCCGATCCGGTCCTGGATCTTCCCGGACGACCCCATCGCCACGCCGGGGACGGGGGCTGCGCTGCTGAAAGCCTATTCCAACGCCCCGTCCGAGATCGGGGTGCGTCGCGCCGGCGATTATGGCGCGCGGCGGATCGGCCACGAGGGCGCCTTCCGCAAGGGACTGGAGCCGCTGTGGCAGGAAATTCTGGATTGGTTCGACGCGGGGGTTTCGAAGGCCGCACCCGGCGCCTAACTGTGCTGCTCCCCGAGAATGAAGGATTTCCCCATGGCTTACGGCGATCAGCCCACAATCACCGTCGATGGCGTCGAGATCCCCCTGCTCGGCTTCGGCACCTGGCAGCTGGAGCCGGCGGACGCGCGCAGGATGGTCGCCGAAGCGCTGCGGATCGGCTATCGCCACATCGACACCGCCTGGATCTACAAGAACGAGAAGGCGGTCGGCGAAGGCATCGTGGATTCGGGCGTGGCCCGCGAGGACATCTTCCTGACCACCAAGATCTGGGTCGAGCATTTCACCCATGACGCCCTGCTGAAACAGGCCAAGGAATCGGCCGAGAGCCTGGGGACGACGCCGGACCTGCTGCTGCTGCACTGGCCCAAGCCGACGCCGACGTTCGAGGAAACCCTGGGCGCGCTGAACGAAGCCAAGGACCAGGGCCTGACGAAGTCGATCGGCCTGTCGAACTTCCCGTCCAAGGAATTCAGGCAGGCGCAGAGCCTGTCCAAGGCCCGGTTGCTGACCAACCAGGTCGAGCACCATCCCTATCTGGGGATCGACCAACTGGTGGCAACGGCGGCCGAGCTGGGGTCGTCGATCACCGCCTGGTCGCCCCTGGCCCAGGGCAAGATCGCCGACGACAAGACGATCTCCGAGATCGCCGAGGCCCACGGCAAGACCAACGGCCAGGTCACGCTGCGCTGGCTGATCCAGAACCGGATCATCGCCATTCCGCGCACGACCAAGGAAAGCCGCGCGCGCGAGAATTTCGACATCTTCGACTTCGAACTGTCGGGCGAGGAGATGCAGCGGATGGACGCCCTAGATCGTGGGGAGCGGCTGGGCCAATGGCTGGACGACGCCTACGAATGGGACAAGGCCGCCGCCTGATCGACTGACTGATTGAAGGGGGCGCGCATGTTGCGTGAACGGGATCGACCGCGTCTGTGGCGCGCCGCCTTCGCCGTGATCGGCTGGGCGGCGCTGGCGCTGCAATATCTGCTGATGGTGGCGCCGGTGGAGGGTTGGGTCGTTCTGGACCGCACGGTCAACTACTTCAGCTTTTTCACTATATTGACCAATATCCTGGTCGCCCTGGCCCTGACGGGGCCGCTGATGAGCCCCGGCCGGCGGGTGGCGAGATGGACCGCCAGCGAGGGGGTGCGGGCGGCGATCGCCATGTACATCGTGGTGGTCGGCGTCGTGTACCATTTCCTGATCGCTCCCTACTGGAAGCCCGAAGGCCTGACGTTCGGGGTCAATCTGGTGCTTCACTATGTGATGCCGGTCGCCTTCTTGCTGGATTGGCTGTGGTTCACGCCCAAGGGGCGGTTGCGGTGGATAGATCCAGTGAAATGGCTGGCCTTTCCGCTGGTTTATGCAGGTTGGACCCTGGCGCACGGGCTGACGACTCACTGGTGGCCCTATGGGTTCGTCAATGTTGACGAGCTGGGGCTGGGCCGGGTGCTGGCGATCTTTGGCGGGCTGCTGATCTTCTTCCTGGTGGTAGGGCTGGCGCTGGTCGGGCTGGATCGGGTGTTCGCTCGAACGGTGCGTGACAGTTCGGCCCCAGCGCTTTAGGCGGAGCCATGGCCTACAAATCCCTGCGTGACTTCATCGACCAGCTGGAAGCTCAGGGCGAGCTGGTGCGGGTTTCCGAGCCGGTCTCGACCGTGCTGGAGATGACCGAAATCCAGACCCGGCTGTTGAGGAACGGTGGGCCGGCGGTGCTGTTCGAAAAACCGGTCATGCCGGACGGGACGATCAGCCCCATTCCCTGCCTGGCCAATCTGTTCGGCACGGTGAAACGGGTCGCCATGGGGGTGACGCTGGAGGGCAAGAACAGGACGACGGCGGGCGAGCTGCGCGAAGTCGGGGAGCTGCTGGCCTTCCTGCGCAATCCGACGCCGCCGCGCGGCCTGAGCGACGCGATGGAGATGCTGCCCCTGGCGCAGACCGTCATGTCGATGCGACCCAAGACGGTGAAGAAGGCGCCGGTGCAGGAGGTGGTGCTGAAGGGCGATCAGATCGACCTGACCGCCCTGCCCGTCCAGTCGTGCTGGCCAGGTGAGCCGGCGCCCCTGATCACCTGGGGCCTGGTCGTCACCAAGGGGCCCAGCGAGGATCGCGAGGACGACTTCAACCTGGGCATCTATCGGATGCAGGTCCTGGGCAAGGACAAGGCCATCATGCGCTGGCTGGCGCACCGTGGCGGGGCGCAACACTATGCGCGGCACAAGAAGGCCCGGCCCAAGGAGCCCCTGCCCTGCGCCGTCGTGCTGGGCGCCGATCCGGGGACCATACTGGCGGCGGTGACGCCGGTGCCGGACACCCTATCGGAATATCAGTTCGCCGGCCTGATGCGAGGCGCCAAGGCCGAGCTGGTCGCCTGCAAGACCGTGCCGCTGATGGTGCCGGCCCAGGCCGAGATCGTGCTGGAAGGCCATGTCCTGCTGAACGAGTTCGAGGACGAGGGTCCGTACGGCGACCACACCGGCTATTATAACTCGGTCGAGAAGTTCCCGGTCTTCAAGGTCAGCGCCATCACCATGCGCAAGAACCCGATCTATCTGACGACCTTCACCGGGCGGCCGCCGGACGAGCCCAGCGTGCTGGGCGAGGCGCTGAACGAGGTGTTCATTCCGCTCCTGCGCCAGCAGTTCCCCGAGATCGTCGACTTCTGGCTGCCGCCCGAGGGGTGCAGCTATCGGATCGCGGTGGTGTCGATGAAGAAGGCCTATCCGGGCCACGCCAAGCGGGTGATGCTGGGCGTCTGGAGCTATTTGCGCCAGTTCATGTACACCAAATGGGTCATCGTGGTGGACCACGACATCGACGCCCGCGACTGGAAGGACGTCATGTGGGCCATCTCGACCAAGATGGACCCGGCCCGCGACATTACCGTGATCGAGTCGACGCCCATCGATTATCTGGACTTCGCCAGCCCCGAGAGCGGCCTGGGCTCCAAGATCGGCCTGGACGCCACCGACAAATGGCCGCCCGAGACCAAGCGCGAATGGGGCGAGGAAATCCGCATGGACGAGGCGGTGGTCGAGAAGGTCAGCGACATGTGGGACCGGCTGGGCCTGCCGGGCGACGGCGCGCCGATCTGGAAATAGGTCAGGCGGGGCCTGCCGCCGCGCCGACGACGCCCAGGATCGCCACGACGGCGGCGACATAGTTGAGCCGCGACCGAGTGTATGACCGCACCCGGTCCTTGCCCCGGATCAGCCGCACGACGAAATAGACGAGGGTGTGGACGAAGTAGAAGACGATGATGGGCGCGAAAAACAGACGCCCCACGGCAAAACCCCACATACCGACAGAGGCCATCTCCGCCGCCGCCGCAGCGTTGAACAGGAAGGCCGTGGCGAGGATCAAGCCGAGCGAGATAATCTGGTGCATGACGGGTCCGAAACTGTGAAGGCGATATAATGCGGTGAAGCTTGATTAGCTCCCACCCCGCGTCGCCCGAGACTGGCCGCGCATCGCCAAACGGTCTAGCTATTCTGCCTGACATCGGGGGATGGCTTTGAGCGCGTTCGAATTCTTCTTCAGCTTCTACGGTCTGCTGCTGGGCCTTTCGGTCGCCGAACTGGTCGGCGGATTCGCGCGGGTGCTGCATGAGAAGCGGCGGATCCGGTGCGGCTGGTTGACGCCGCTGCTGGCCCTGTTCGTGGCCATCGACATCGCCACCTTCTGGAACCAGGCCTGGGTGATCTTCCGAGGGGCGCCGTTCAACACCTTCGTACTACTGGTCTCGCTGAGCATCGCGGCGACCTTCTATGTGGCGGCCAGCGTGACCTTTCCGCGGGTGTCGGCCGAGGGCGGCGACGAGCGGATCGACCTGGACGACCATTTCTGGGCCCACCGGCGGCTGGTGTTCGGCTGTGTCCTGGCGGCCAATCTGATCGTGGCGGTGGTGGTGATCATACTGGCGCAGATGAATGCGGAGTTCGGCCGCCTGGCCGGGTCGGCAAGGCTGTGGGTCGGGGTCGCGATCTTCGTGACCGGGACGGCGACGGCGGCGTTCGCACCGTGGCGCAAGGTCGCCGTCGGCGCCCTGGTCGTGGTGCTGCTCTACAGCCTGTGGGGCGCGGCGAACTCGGCCGCCCTGCTGGTCAAGGCCGGCGGCTGGGCGCCGGCGCTGGGCGGCGGCGGTTGACGCCTTGTCAGGCCGTGGCAATCGGCTCACGAAAGGCCATGCGATCCACTTCTCTGATTGCGGCTCTTCTTGCCGCCCTAGCCTGTAGCGTGAGCCCCGCCATGTCCCAGACGCTTCCCAACACCGCGCCGTGGGACCAAGCCTTCCTGCCGCCGGCGCCCACCTGGGAGGGGGCGTCGAAGGCCTTGCTGCGCAGCGCCTCCGATCCGTGGGTCACGGCGTTCGAGGCCGATCCGGCGCATGACTTTTCGCCGAACTATGCCGACACCCGCGCCTGGTTCGACCGTCTGGACGCCGCCAGCGACCTGATCCGCATCGAACAGTTCGGCGTCTCGCCAGAGGGGCGGTCCATCTATGCGGTGATCGCCTCGAAGGACGGCGCCGAGTTCGATCCGGCTAAGCCGGTGCTGATGATCCAGGCCGGCATCCACCCGGGCGAGATCGACGGCAAGGACGCGGGCATGATGGTGCTGCGCGACATCGCCTTCTACGGCAAGGACGCCCTGCTGGACCGGGTCAATCTGATCCTGATCCCGATCCTGAGCGTGGACGGGCACGAGAGGGCCAGCGCCTATTCCCGCCCCAACCAGCGCGGGCCGCGTATCCAGGGCTGGCGCAATACGGCGACCAACCAGAACCTGAACCGCGACTATCTGAAGCTGGATCAGCCCGAGATGCGGGCGGTGCGGAGCCTGATCCTGAAATACCGGCCGGACCTTTACGTGGACGTTCACGTCACCGACGGCCTGGATTACCAGTACGACGTCACCTACGGCTTCAACGGCGAGGACGGGTCGTTCAGCCGCTCGCCGAACGGCTCGGCCTGGCTGGATTCGGTGTTCAAGCCGGCGATGAACACGGCGCTGGAGCGCGAAGGCCATATCCCCGGCGAACTGGTGTTCGGCATTGACGACGACGAGCCCAAGAAGGGGCTGTCGGACGGCGGGCTGGGCGAGCGGTTCTCGAACGGCTGGGGTTCGGCGGCCCATGTGCCGACCATCCTGATCGAGAACCACAGCCTGAAGCCGCACGAGCAGCGGGTGCTGGGCACCTATGTCTTTATCGAGGAGGCGATGCGGCTGCTGGCCGATCAGGGCGCGGCGCTGAAGGCGGCGACCGACCAGGACCGGGCCCTGCGGCCGGCGCAGATCGCGGCGAACTTTGAGGCGGAAGAGGCCCCCTCCTCCACCCGTCCCTTCAAGGGCGTGCTGTACGAGATGTATCCCAGCGCCGCCTCCGGCCGCGACGAGGTGCGCTGGCTGGGCCGGCCCGATCCCGAGCTGTGGCAGATGCCCTTCTATGGGTCCAAGCCGACGCTGAGCCTGACCCGGCCGACGGCCTATTGGGTGCCGAGCTATCGCACCGACATCATCGAGCGCCTAAAGATCCACGGGATCGAGATGGAGACGGTCGAGGCGCCGCGCACGGTGAACCTGTCGATGCTGCGTCTGGTCGAGCCAAAACTGGCGACGCGGGCCAACGAAGGTCACGTCCAGGCCTCGGTGAAGACGGTCGAGGTCGAACGGCGCGACTGGACCTTCCCGGCCGGCTCGGTGCGGGTGCCCACCGATCAGCCGCTGGGCGACATCGTCGTGCTGCTGCTGGAGCCGCAGTCCAGCGAGAGCTTCTTCGCCTGGGGCATGTTCCCCGAGGTCATGAGCCGGGTGGAATATATCGAGGCCTACGCCATCGCGCCGTTGGCCGAGAAAATGCTGGCCGCAGATCCGGCGCTGAAGGCGGAGTTCGAGGCCAAGCTGGCGGCCGAGCCCGAGTTTGCGGCCAATCCGCAGGCGCGGCTGGCCTGGTTTTATGAGCGGACGCCCTTCTATGACGACCATTATCTGCTGTATCCCGTCGGCCGCGAGGACTGATCGATGACCACTCCCCTGATGCAAGCCGTTCAAGCCGCCGCTCTGTGGAGCGGCCTGCTGATCCTGCTGATGCTGGTGCTGTCGGGCATCGTGGTCAGCGGGCGGCGCAAGCACCTGGTCTCGTTCGGCGACGGCGGGAACCCCGACCTGCTGGCCGCCACCCGCGCCTTCGGCAACTGCGCTGAGTATGCGACGCCGGGCATGGTCGCCCTGCTGCTGCTGGCCGCCGTCGGGACGCCTGTCTGGATGGTCCATGCCGTGGGGGCGACCCTGCTGGTCGGTCGCGTGGTCCATGCACTGGGTCTGTTGTTCCAGACAGGGCCGTCGCTGGGCCGGGTGATCGGCATGCTGCTGACCTGGGTGGCGCTGCTGACCGCCGCTGTGGGATTGATCGCCTTCGCCGTCGTCTGAGGCGCAAGGTTGCGGCGCAGCAAACGGTCCGCCATATCGGGGCATGACTGAAACCCTGTACGCGCCTGTTTCCACCGATCTTCTGAATGACATCGTCAAGGCGGCCCTGAAGGCCGGGGCCGACGCCGCCGAGGCGGTCAGCGCGGATCGCCGCTCCCTGTCGGTCGGGGTGCGCAATGGCAAGCTGGAAGACGTCGAACGCGAGGAATCGCGCGACCTGGGCCTGCGGGTCTTCGTCGGCCAGCGCCAAGCGTCGGTGTCGGCTTCGGACCTGTCGCCCGAGACGCGGGCGCGACTGGTCGACCGGGCGGTGGCCATGGCGCGGCTGGCGCCGGAAGATCCGCATGCCGGTTTCGCGCCCGAAGATCGGCTGGCGCGCGGGCCCTTCGCCGAACTCGACCTGTTCGATCCTAGCGAACGCAGCGCCGAAGCCCTGGAGCAGGTGTCCGCTGAAGCCGAGGCGGCGGCCCTGGCGGTGAACGGCGTAGCCCGGTCCGAGGGCGGGCATGCGTCTTGGTCGTCCAGCCGGTGGCGGCTCGTGACGTCGCACGGATTCGACGGCGACTATCAGGGTTCGGCCTTCTCGCTGGGCGTCGGCGTCATCGCCGAAAAGGACGGCGCCATGGAGCGCGGCGGCGAGAGCCGCTCGACTCGGCATCTGGCCGATCTGACGGGGGCGGAGATCATCGGCGAGACCGCAGGCCGCCGGGCCGTGGCCCGCACCGGGGCGCGCAAGATCGCCTCGACCACCGCCCCCGTTATCTTCGACAACCGCATGGCCGGCCAGATCGTCTCGCCGGCGATCGGCGCCATTTCGGGGCCGTCGATCGCACGCGGCACCTCCTTCCTGAAGGACCGGATGGGCAAGAGGGTGTTCGCCGACGGCGTGACCCTGATCGACGATCCGTTCCGGCCGCGCGGCCTGGGTTCGACGCCGTTCGACGACGAGGGCGTCGCGGTCGAGCGTCGCGCCCTGTTCGACGACGGCGTGCTGACCACCTGGCTGCTGAACAGCGCCTCGGCCCGGCAACTGGGTCTGCAGTCCACCGGTCACGCCTCGCGCGGCCTGGCGGGACCGGCGGGGGTCGGAACCCACAATCTGCATATGGAGCCGGGGGAGCGCGATCTGGCGGGGCTGATGGCCGACGCGGGGACGGGTCTGCTGGTCACGTCGATGTTCGGGCCTTCGCTGAACGGCAACACCGGCGACTGGTCCGCCGGGGTGTCCGGTTTCTGGTTCGAAGGCGGCGAGATCGCCTATCCGGTCAATGAGGTCACGGTGGCCGGCAAGTTGCCCGAGCTTTATCTGCGCCTCCAACGCGGGTCCGACCTGGAGTTCCGGGGTGGGTTCAATGTGCCCAGCCTGATGTTCGACGCGGTGGCCATAGCAGGCAAATGATCGACCTGAACGCCGATCTCGAACTGATCCGCCAGGCGGCGATCGACGCCGGCGCCCTGGCCGTCGCCGAGCGCGAGGCCGGGCTGAGGATCGAGTCCAAGGTCGGCGGGTCGCCTGTCACCAGCGGCGACCTGGCGGTGGACGCCATGCTGAAGGACCGGCTGCTGGCAGCCCGCCCCGCCTATGGCTGGCTGTCTGAAGAGACGGCGGATTCGCCCGAGCGCTTGTCGAAACGGCGGATCTTCGTCGTCGATCCGGTAGACGGCACGGTCGCCTATATGAAGCGGCAGCCCTGGTGGTGCGTGCCCATCGCGGTCGTCGAGGACGGCCAGGTGGTCGCCGCCGTCATCCATGCGCCCGAGGTGCAGGAAACCTATGTGGCGGCGCGTGGCGGCGGCGCGCGGCGCAACGGGATCGTCGTGCGGGCGTCGGACGCCGAGACTCTGGATGACGCCTCCGTGCTGGGCGACGCCCGGATGATCGAAGGGCCGCACTGGGACGAACCCTGGCCGGCGCTGCGGTTTTCGAAACGCAACGCCCTGGCCTATCGGATGGCGCTGGTCGCCGCTGGAGCCTTCGACGCGGCCCTGGCCCTGACGCCGAAATGGGATTGGGACGTGGCGGCGGGCAGCCTGATCGCCGAGGAGGCTGGCGCGCGCGTCAGCGACCACCATGGCCGCCCCTGGCGCTTCAACCGGCCCGACCCGCGACAGGCCAGTCTGGTCTGCGCCGCCCCGGCCCTGCATCCGCTGATCGTGCGGCGCTGTAAAAACGTGCCGCTATCGACCTAGGTCTTGGGCTGAAAAACCCTGTCATACATTGATCCTTAGGCGTTCTGGGCCTATGCCCCCGGCCAAAGCCCTCCCCAGCCCTCAAGGACATCCGATGGTCGATCAATCCTCCGTCCCGCCTCAGTTGCTTCACCTCGTCATCGGCGGCGAACTGCGCCACCTGGGCGAGCCGACGTTCCGCGATCTGTCGCAGGTCGAATTCGTCGGCGCCTTCGGCAGCTATGACGAAGCCAAACAGGCCTGGAAGGCGCGCGCCCAGGCGACGGTCGACAACGCCCACATGCGCTATTTCATCCTACATGCCCACAAGCTGATCGACCCGCGCGGCGACGTGGCTTGAGTGCGACGTCAGGGAACGGGAACCCGTTCCCTGACCCGGACGCTGAACGAAGATGAACCTGGAACCGCAACAGATTTTCCAACTGGTCAGCCTGCTGGCCGTGCTGGCGCTATTCAGCTTTTCGCTGCGGGGACAGATCGGCTATGCGCGCTGGTTCAAAAAGTGGGAAGCCGACCGCAAGGCGCGGCGCGACGCCGAGCTGGAGGCCGAAGCCCGCGAACGCGGCGAAGATACGCCGCGTGGCCCCTGGGGCTGAGCCCTATTCCCGCTTCAGCAGCTTCTCGGTCAACAGCGTGCCCCACCAGCCGGCCTTGAACTCCGCGCGGATCGTTTTGGGATCGTATTCGGGGCTATCGACCCAGTCGATGAAGCTGATCCCGCGCGGCTCGATCTCGTTGACGTATTTCTCGAGCGTATAGTCCAGCACGCCGGTCAGCCCCTCCCGCGAGTGCAGGTATTTCTTGGACAGCTGGTTCATGGCGACCGAGATCGGTTCGCCCAGATGGAAGTGGCGATAGAAGACCGCCATCATCCCCGCCCGGTCCGCGCCGGACTTGCAGTGGATCAGCACTGGATATTCGATGGTCTTGAACAGGTCGCGGGCGCGGTGGATGCGGTCGGTCTGAGGGGGATCGCGCGAATCCAGAGGGGCGTCGATCAGGGTCAGGCCCAGACGTTCGCAGGCCTCGCGCTCCAGCCAGTAGTAGCCCTCGTCACGCTGTCCACGCAGGTTGATGACGGTGCGGACGCCCTTCTTTTTCCAATAGGCCAGTTGGCGCGGCGAGGGCTGGTTGGTGCGCACCAGGTCAGGGCCCAGCCAATGAGCGTTGGAAAACGCCAGGCGCAGGAAGGCGTGATCCGCCCAGAAATAATGCCAATGCGCCCGGAAACGGCCCATTGCGGTCGAAAGATCAAAGCGCGCCATGGCCGCCAGATAGCGTCCCGAGCCGACCGCGTCATCCGAACTCGACGTTTGCGCGTTGGATTGTTCGCCGAAACAGGAGGCCGACATGAAGACCATCGCCGCAACCGCAGCCGTCGCCTTGGGCCTTTGGGCCAGCGTCGCCGCCGCACAGACTCCGCCGCCCGAGGATCCTGCACTGACCGCCTATCTGCGGGAGAAAGCGCAGGGCGCGGTGGGCGCCACCAGATATACCGCCGCGATCACGCCCGATGGCGCGACCACACTGGTGTATCTGACGGGACCGAATTGGTGTGGGTCGGGCGGATGCCAGCTGTTGGTGCTGAGCCGCGAGGGCGACGCCTATGTGTCGATCGGCGAAATCAGCGTCGCGCGTGCGCCGATCCGCCTGCTGGAGCAGCAGTCCCATGGCCGCCGCGACCTGGGAGTCTATGTCGCCGGGGGCGGCGTCACCCAAGGATACGAGGCCGCCGTGCCGTTCGATGGCCATCGCTATGCCTCGAATCCGACGGTCCCCCCTGCCTTCAGGATCGAAGACGTGCCGGGCGAAACCCTGATCCGTGCGGACGAAGAGGGGCGGTTGCTGGAACCGTCGCCTGACAAGCCTTGACTTGAACGGCGGCTCGGACGACCGAGAGCCGATGACCGCGCCCGCTTCAGAGACCATGCCCCTGCGCGCCCTGCTGGCGCGGATCTGGCGCGACTATCTGTCCCGGCACAAGGGATCGCTGATCCTGTCGGTGCTGTGCGCGGCGATGACGGGCCTGCTGACGGCGGCCCTGCTGAAGCTGCTAGAGCCGGCGGTAAACGGCCTGTTCCTGGGCGGGACCGAGCCGATCAGCCTGTTCGGGGTCGTCAGCTTCCCGGCGGACAAGGCGATTATCTGGATCCCTGCCGCCATCCTGGCGGTCGCGGTGATGCGGACCCTGGCGGCGATCGGCCAGGCGGCCCTGGTCAACCGGCTGGGTCACACCATCGTCGGCGATATTCAGATCCGTCTGTTCGGGGCCATGATCCGCGCCGACCTGGCCCGGCTGCGGAGCCAGCATTCGGGCGGCTTCGTCTCGTCCGTGCTGTTCGACGCCAATATGGTGCGCGAGGCCTTCACCTCAGGCGTCGTCAACTACACCCAGAACCTGCTGACCCTGATCGCCGTGCTGATCTACATGGGGTTCATCGACTGGCAGCTGACCATGGTCGTGCTGCTGGGGGTGCCGCTGGTGGCGCTGGTGCTGCGCCGGTTCGGGCGCAAGACCCGCAAAGCCGCGCGCGGGGCCATGGCCGAGACCGAGAACCTGTCCACGGCCCTGATGGAGAATCTGGACGGGGTTCGCCTGATCAAGATCGAGAACCGCGAGGCGGCCGAGCAGGACCGGGTCGCCGAGGTGGTGGCGCGTCGTCAACGCCACGTGATCAAGGGCGCCAACGCCCGCGCCTTCGCCGGGCCGTCCAGCGACATGGTCGCCTATGTCGTGGTGGCGGCGGTCATGGCCTATGCCGGGTGGCGGTCGCAGTCGGGCGAGATGACAGTGGGCGGGTTCGCCGCCTTCATCGGCATGCTGCTGGCCGCCGGCCAGGCCCTGCGCCAGGTGACCAATCTGGCGACGGTGATGGCGGAGGGTTTCACCGCTGCACGCCGCCTGTTCGGCGCCCTGGACATCGAAGCCGAGATCCGCGAGGCGCCGGACGCCGCGCCCCTGACCCCTGGCCCGGTCGAGGTGGTGCTGGATCAGGTGTCCTTCGCCTACGCCCCCGGCGGGGCGCCGACGCTTGACCAGGTGTCGCTGCGGGTCGCGCCGGGCGAGACCGTGGCCCTGGTCGGGCCGTCGGGCGGGGGCAAGAGCACGATCCTTAGCCTGTTGCCGCGCTTTTATGATGTGACGGGCGGGGCGGTGACGATCAACGGCGCCGATGTGCGGTCGCTGCGGATCCACGATTTGCGCGACCATATCGCCCTGGTGACGCAGGAGCCCTTCCTGTTCGACGACACCATTGCCGCCAACATCGCCTATGGCCGGCCGGGCGCGACGCAAGAGCAGATCGAGGACGCCGCGCGGTCCGCCGCCGCGCACGACTTCATCACCGCCCTGCCCGAGGGGTATGAAACGCGTGCGGGCGAAGCCGGGCTACGCCTGTCGGGCGGCCAGCGCCAGCGGATCGCCATCGCCCGCGCCTTCGTCAAGGACGCGCCGATCCTGCTGCTGGACGAGGCGACCAGCGCCCTGGACACCGAGAGCGAGGCCCTGGTGCAGGCGGCGCTGGAGCGGCTGATGGAAGGCCGGGCCACCCTGATGATCGCGCACCGTCTGTCGACCGTGCGCAACGCCGACCGCATCTATGTGATCGAGGCCGGGCGCGTGGTGGAGGAAGGCTCGCACGACGCGTTGGTCGCCAGGGGGGGGCTCTATTCCCGCCTGGCCCGACAGCAGTCGCTGGACGGCGGCGCTCCGACTGTCGAGGCTGTCGCTTGAGGCCGCTGCGCAATCCGATAATCCAGTCCGCCCTGGCCTGGGTCCTGGCGCAGTGGATGCAGTTCTGTTTCGCCACGATCCGATGGACCCATGAGAACCGGTCGGTCGCCGAAGAAATCTGGGCCAAGGGCGGCGGGGTTCTGTGCGTCTTCTGGCATTCCCGCATCGGCCTGGCGCCGGCGTCGTGGCCGCTGGACCAGGCGCAACCCGCGAAGGGGCTGATCTCGCTTTCGGCCGACGGGGAGTTCATCGCCAAGGCCGTGGCGCGTCAGGGCTTTCCCGCCGTGCGGGGGTCCTCCGCCAACAAGGACAAGGCCGATCGGGCCAAGGGCGGGTCGCAAGCTTTGCGTGATGGGCTGAAACAGTTGAAGATCGGCGCCCTGGCCGTGACGCCCGACGGTCCGCGCGGGCCGGCGAGGGTCATGGCTGAGGGTCTGCCCCTGATGGCGAAGCTGTCCGGGGCGCCGGCCTTATTCATCGGTCTGTCCTGCAAGCCCGCGATCCGCCTGAACAGTTGGGACAGCGCCGTCCTGCCCCTGCCCTTCGGCCGGGGCGCCATCGTCTGGGACCGCGCCGACTATCCGCAGGGCGGCGACATGGCCGACGTCGTCGCCGACTGGACCACTCGCCTAACCGCTGTCGAGGCGCGGGCCGACGCCATTACGGGTCTGAAGTCGTGACGCCCGTGCCGTTGCTGGCCTATCGGTTGCTGACGCGGGCGCTGGAGCCATTCGCCCCGCGCCTGCTGGACGCCCGCGCGGCCAAGGGCAAGGAGGACCCGGCGCGCGTCGATGAACGGATGGGCTTCACCGACGTGGAGCGGCCACAGGGCGAACTGGTCTGGTTGCACGGCGTCAGCGTGGGAGAGACGCTGTCGTTGCTGCCTCTGGTCGAGCGGTTCGTGAGGACGCGGCCCGACCTGACGGTTCTGGTCACATCAGGCACCGTGACCTCGGCGCGGATTCTGGCCGACCGTCTGCCAAAGGGGGTCATCCACCAGTATGTGCCGGTCGATGGACCGGGCGTCGTGGCGCGGTTCCTGAATCACTGGCGGCCCGGTCTGGCGATCTTCGTCGAGAGCGAACTGTGGCCCAACATGCTGCTGGAGGCGCATCGGCGGGGGGTGAAACTGGCCCTGGTCAGCGCGCGCGTGACCGAGAAGACGGTCGAGGGCTGGGCGAGGTTTCCGGCGTCGGCGCGGGCGGTGACCGGCGCGTTCGACCTCGTGCTGCCGCAGGACCAGTTGTCGGCCCAGAGGCTGGAAAGCCTGGGCGCGCGCATAGACGGCCTGGTCAATCTGAAACTTGCGGGCGAGCCCCTGCCCCATGATACGGCCGCCTTCAGTCGCCTGAGCGCCGCCATAGGGGACCGACCGGTCGTCGTAGCCGCCAGCACCCACGAGGGCGAGGAGATCGCCATCGTCCGCGCGCTGGACAAGCTGGCCGACCGCGCCTGTCTGATCCTGCTGCCGCGGCATCCAGAGCGGGGGCCGCAGATCGCCACTGCCCTGCAGCGCGAGGGCGTGGTCTTCGCCATGCGGTCGCGCGGCGAGACCATCGGGCGCGACACCGATGTCTATCTGGCCGACACCCTGAACGAGATGGGCCTGTTCCTGCGTTTGGCCGATGTGGTGGTGATGGGCGGGTCGTTCGCCCCGGCCCTGGGTCTGCCGGCGGTAGGCGGGCATAATCCGCTGGAGCCCGCGCGGCTGGGCCGCCCGACTGTGACGGGGCCGGACGCCTCGAACTGGGCCACAGTCACCTCAGCCCTCGCCGAGGCCAGCGGGCTGATCCTGGTCCAGGCGCCTTGGGACCTGCCCGAAGCGATTGCGCCCCTTCTGGCCGATCCGGCGGCGGCCAAGGCCATGGGCGAGCGCGCCCGGCGCGCAGCGGCCGAGGCGGGCGGCGGTCTGGACCGGCTGTGGGCCTGGCTGTCGCCGCTGACGCCGCAGAAGAGGCCCAGGCGATGAAGCTGAATACGCCGCGCTGGTGGTATGTGCGCGACCGCGACCATGCGCGGGTGACGCGCACGGCGCTGAAGCCGCTGGGCTGGATCTGGGCCGGGGTGACGGCGCGCCGGATCGCACGGACGGTCCCTGTCGATCCGGGCTGCGCGGTGATCTCGGTCGGCAATCTGACCGTCGGGGGGTCGGGCAAGACCCCGGTGACGCGCGAGGTGCTGCGGCTGCTGCGCGCGGCGGGCGTAGAGGCCCAAGGCTTGTCGCGCGGCTATGGCGGCAAGCTGGAAGGCCCGGTGCGGGTCGATTTGGGGACCCACACGGCGGCGGACGTCGGCGACGAACCCCTGATGCTGGCCCAGGACGCCCCGGCCTGGATTTCGCGCGACCGCATCGCCGGGGCGCGGGCGGCCGTGTCGGAAGGCGCGCAGGCTCTGGTGCTGGACGACGGACATCAGAACCCCGCCTTGAAGAAGACCGTCAGCCTGATCGTCGTGGACGGCGAGACACGGGGCGACGAATGGCCGTTCGGCGACGGTTCGGTCTTTCCGTCGGGTCCGATGCGCGAGCCGCTGAAGGCCGGGTTGGCTCGCACCGACGCGGTGGTGGTGATGTTGCCGACCGATCTGGAGACGGCTGATCCCGAGCTGCTGGCCGTGTTCGACGGCCTGCCCATCTTCGTCGCGCGCCTGACGCCCGAAGGGCCGCCGCCGCCTGGGCCTCAGGTCGGGTTCGCCGGCATCGCCAAGCCGTGGAAGGTCGAGCGGTCGCTGAAGGCGGCGGGATGCGACCTGGCGGACTTCGTCCCCTTCCCCGACCATGCCGCCTATAGCACTGCCGATATGGCCTTTCTGATGGATCGGGCGGCGGTCTATGGCGCCGGTCTGGTGACGACTGAAAAAGACTGGGTGCGGCTGACGCCCAACCAACGCATGGGCGTGACGGCCTGGCCGGTCGTCGCCCGGTTCGAGGATGAGGCGGGTTTCGCCGCCTTCCTAACGGACAGGATTCAGTCGGCGCGGTAGACCACGCCGGACTTCATCACGAACTTCATCCGCTCCAGTTCGGTGACGTCGGTCAGCGGATCGCCCGTCACGGCGACGATATCGGCGGGCATGCCCGGCGCGATCTTGCCGGCCTCGCTGGCGATGCGCAGATGCTCGGCGGCGCCGACGGTGGCGGCCTGAATGGCCTCCAGCGGGGTCAGGCCAGCGCGAACCAGCAGAGCAAACTCCTGGGCGTTGTCGCCATGGGCGGAGACGCCGCTGTCGGTGCCGAAGGCGATCTTGACCCCGCCGTCATGGGCGCGACGGGCCATATCCAGCATCTTCGGCCCAACCTCCAGCGCCTTGGTCGTTTGAGCGGGCGTGAAGAAGTTGTTCGGTCCCGAGGCGATCCGCGCGACGAAATCCCCGGCCAGCAGGGTCGGCACCAGCCAGGCGCCGTTGGTCTTGAACAGGCGGATCGACTGATCGTCCAGATAGGTGCCGTGTTCGATGGAATCGCCACCGGCGCGCAGGAAGGCGTTGATCCCGTCCACGCCATGGGCGTGGGCCGTTACCTGGCGACCCATGCGGTGAGCGCTGTCGACGATGGCGGTCAGCTCGGGATCGCTGAACTGCTGGTTCAGGCCGGCGGCGGTGTTGGACAGAACCCCGCCCGTGGCGGTGATCTTGATGATGTCGGCGCCCGAGCGGACCTGGGTGCGGACCGCGCGCATGCAGTCCTCAGGCCCCGAACAGACGCTTTCAGGCGACAGCAGATGCAGAACGTCCTCGCGGAACCCGTTGGCGTCGCCGTGGCCGCCATGGATCGAGACCGAGGATCCGGCCGCAATGATGCGCGGGCCGGGCACGTCGCCGGCCTTCACCGCCTCGCGCAGGGCGAAGATCGCTTCGTTGCTGGCGCCCAGGTCCGCCACCGTGGTGAAGCCCGCCATAAGGGTGCGGCGAGCATAGCGGGCGCCGACCATGGCCTGTGTCGCATCCGACTGGGTGACTTCCTCAAGGCGGGAATTGGGGTTCTGCTGGCCCGTCAGATGGACGTGGCTGTCGATCAGACCCGGCAGGACGAAGGAATCGCGGAGATCAACAACCGCGCCCTGAGACGGATCGCCAACGAAGCCGTCGCGGATCTCCACGACTTGGTTCCCTCTGATCACGAGAGTTTTACCGCGCTGCACAACGCCGTTCGACGGGTCCGCCAACAGCCGGCCGGCTTCGACAAACGTCGTCGCCTGGATCGGGGGAATCTGAGGCCCAGCGGGGCTTTGCTGCGCCGCAGCGACCGTGGCCGACGCCATCAGCGCCGCCAGCGCCAGACCGAAACGTGTCATCTATGTCTCCCCCGCGACGCGGCGCCGCAAAAATGCCCCACAAGGCTCAGGTTGCCTCGCCCGTAACCATTTGAAACAAACATCTCCGAAGATAAACCGCAACGAGGGCGTCGCATGCGGCTTTCAAGACGAGGACTCATTCTGGGCGGATCGGCCATGCTGGCCGGTTGCGCCAGCGCCGGGGCGTCGGTCCCGGTGACGACGTTGGCGGCGGCTAAGCCGGTTGCACCGCCGCCCCCTGCCCCCGTCGTCGAAGCCCTCGTCGTCACCCCGCCGCCTCTCGACCCGCGCGGCCATGTTCGCAAGGAACTGATGGAACGGGCGATGGCGGCGCTGGACGTCCATCACCAGAAAATCCCGCTGCGCGACCGCATGTATCTGGTCGACTTCAAGAAATACTCGGGCGAGGAGCGGCTGTACGAGGTCGATCTGGTCGCGGGGGAGGTCAAGGTTCTGCGCACCTGCCACGGGCGCGGTTCGGACCCCAGCCACACCGGCTACGCCCAGCGCTTCTCCAACACGCCGGACTCCAACATGTCCTCGGTCGGGGCCTACGCCACCGCAGGCGCCGGTTGGGGCGCGCAGCAGGGTCCCAATGTCCTGCTGGACGGGCTGGAATACTCCAACGACAAGGCGCGCGAGCGGGCCATCATCATTCACGGGGCCGACTACGCCGACCCCGACTTTCTGGCGCGTGAAGGCAAGCTGGGCCGCAGCTACGGCTGCTTCTCGGTCGCCCACACCGATCTGCCGGAACTGCGTGAACGCATGGGCGAAGGCAGATTGCTGTTCGCCTGGGCTTAAACCCGACTATTCCCGGCCCAGCGCCCGCCAGCCGATGTCGGAGCGGTTGAAGCCGCCGGGCCAGTCGATCTTGCGGATGGCGTCGTAGGCGCGGTCGCGGGCCTGGGCGATGTCATCGCCCTCGGCGCAGACATTCAGGACGCGGCCGCCGGCGGCGCACAGCTGGCCGTCGTCGCGGCGTCGGGTGCCGGCGTGGAAGACTTGGACGTAGGGGCCGAAGTCCTGGTCCACGCCGCGAATGATCGAGCCTTCCAGCGGGCTGTCGGGATAGCCCTTGGCGGCCATGACCACGCAGATCACCGTCTGGGGCTTGAAGGCCGGGGACGGCAAGCCCGAGACGTCGCCCCGCGCGCAGCCCAGCAGATAGGGGACGATGTCCCCGGCCATCCGCATCATCAGCACCTGGCATTCGGGATCGCCGAAGCGAGCGTTGAACTCGACCACCTTGGGACCGTCAACCGTGGCCATCAGGCCGGCGTAGAGGACGCCGCGATAGGGGGCGCCCTCCTCGGCCATCTTGCGGATCGTGGGCTGGACGATCAGCTCGTCGGCCTGCTGAACCAGCTCGGGCGTGAAGACCGGGGCGGGGGAATAGGCGCCCATGCCGCCGGTGTTGGGGCCGGTGTCGCCGTCGAAGGCGCGCTTGTGGTCCTGGGCGCCCCCGAAGAGGACGGCTTGTTTGCCGTCGCACAGGGCGAACAGCGAGCCCTCCTCGCCGTCCATGAACTCCTCGATCACGACGCGTGCGCCGGCGGCGCCGAAGCGGCCGCCCAGCATGCGCTCGATCTCGGCCTCGGCGTCGGCGCGATCCGGGCTGATGGCCACGCCCTTGCCGGCGGCCAAGCCGTCGGCCTTGATGACATAGGGGGGCTTGAAGACGTCCAGAGCGGCCTTGGCGTCCTTGACCGTGTCATAGACGCCGTAGCCGGCGGTGGGGATTTCGTGGCGTTCGAGGAAGGCCTTGGAGAAGGCCTTGGACACCTCCAGCTGGGCCGCCTTGGCGGTGGGGCCGAAGCAAGGGATGCCGGCCGAGGCCAAACGGTCGGCAAGACCGGCGGCCAGGGCGACTTCCGGCCCGACCACGACCAGGTCCGCCTTGATCTCGCGCGCCAGGGCGGCGAGGCCCTCGGCGTCGTCAGCCTTGACCGGGCGAAGCTCGCACAGCTTCTCGATGCCGGGGTTGCCGGGGGCGGCGACGAGGCGTTTGACCAGCGGCGACTGGGCGATCTTCCAGGCCAGGGCGTGTTCGCGCCCGCCCGATCCGACGAGAAGAATAATCATGAGGTCGGGCAATGACCGGCCCGTCGCGGCCGGTCAAGCGTCCGTCCTGCTTAAGCGCCGTTCAGCGCCCGAAAAATCAACGGGCCGGCGGAGTCCAGGCCGGCAGGGCCTGGAGCTGGGCCAGGGTCAGATCCGTGGCCAGGTCCATGTCGCCGTTCCGGTTGACCGCGCTGACCTCGCCGATCGGGACCTGAACCTTCAGATCGCCGGGTCCTTCCAGTTCGACCACCAGATGGGTCAGGGCGCCCTGGGGGTTCAGGATCAGGGTTTCGACGTCGCCCAGATCGGTGTTGTCTCGCGAGAGCAGGTCGGCGTCCTCCAGCTGGTCGGCGGTCATGCCGAAGGCCAGAGCCGCCTGGGTGGTCGCGGCGTCCGCCTGGGCTTCAGTCACAGGGACGGGGGCGGCGTTCTGGGCGGGGGCCTGGACGACGTCGTCGCTGTTGTCGGAACAGGCGGCGAGGCCGAGCGCGCCGGCGACGAGGGCGATGGAGATTGTGCGGTTCATGGGGTTTCCTTGGCTCAGAACAGGGCGGAGAGGACGTAGACGGCCAGACCGATCAGGGCGATTCCACCGATGATCAGCCAGGGGCTCATGGCCCCGCCTGCGCCGCTGCGGCGTGTCAGGCCACGCTCGCGAGGATCGCGGTCGTCGGGGTCGGTTCCTGGAGGGTCGGCGGCCATGAAAGGCGAACGGGACGGCGTCGATCCTGTTCCCGCGCGGATCGACGCAGGCTAGGATGACCCGATGAGCGACGACTCCTACGTGTTCGAAGGCCCGGCCGAGGCCGCCGCCCCGCGCGACAACAATCCGCCCCTGTCGATCTCCGAACTGTCCTTCGCCCTGAAGCGGACGCTGGAGGAGCGATTCGGCCACGTCCGGCTGAGGGGCGAGGTGTCCAAGGTCAATCGGCATGCGTCCGGCCATATCTATCTGACCCTGAAGGACGACAAGTCGGCCATCGACGGGGTGATCTGGAAGGGATCGGTACGCGGCCTGGGGGTCCAGCCGGAGGCAGGGCTGGAAGTCATCGTCACCGGCAAGATCACCTCGTATCCGGCGCGGTCCTCGTACCAGATCGTGATCGAGAGCATGGAGGCGGCCGGCGCCGGCGCCCTGCTGGCCCAGTTGGAACGGCTGAAGGTCCGGCTGCGCGAAGAAGGCCTGTTCGAGCCGGGGCGCAAGAAGCCCCTGCCCCAGTTCCCGCGCACCATTGGCGTGATCACCAGCCCGACCGGGGCGGTGATCCGCGACGTCCTGCACCGGATCGCCGAACGCTGGCCCTGCCGGGTGATCGTCTGGCCCGTGGTCGTCCAGGGCGAAGCGGCCAGCGGCCAGGTGGCCAACGCCATCCGGGGGTTCGACGCGATGACGCCGGACGGGCCGATCCCCCGCCCCGATCTTCTGATCGTCGCGCGCGGCGGCGGCTCGGTCGAGGACCTGTGGTGCTTCAACGACGAAGCCCTGGCGCGCACGGTGGCGGCGGCCCGGATTCCGATCATCTCGGCTGTGGGGCACGAGACGGACACCACCCTGATCGACTTTGTCTCGGACCGGCGGGCGCCGACGCCCACGGGGGCGGCCGAGATGGCGACGCCGGTGCTGGCGGACCTGAGATATGCGGTCGCCGACCTGGACCGGCGCATGGTCCTGGCGGGCGGGCGGCTGATCGAGGATCGGCGCACCCGGCTGCGGGCCGTGGCGCGCGGCCTGCCGGCGCGGCCGGAAGACCTGCTGGCCCTGGCGCAGCAGCGGCTGGACCATGTGTCGAGCCGGCTGGGTTCGGGGCTGCAACGCAATGTCTCGGTCCACGAGCGGCGACTGGCCGGCGTCGGCGGGCGACTGGGGCGCGGGCTGCTGGACCGGGCGCTGGAGCGTCGGGGCGACCGGCTGTCCGCCGTCGCCGCCCGGTTCAAGCCGACGGTCGAGCGGCGGCTGACCCGCGACCAGGACCGGCTGAACGCCCTGTCGCGGGCGCTGGCGACGCTGGATCCCGGACGACCCAAGCCCGGATTCGCTCGGGTCGAGAACGCCGACGGCGACTGGATCACGGCGGCGGCGGGACTGGAGTCCGGCCAGGCGGTGCGGCTGGTGTTCGGCGACGGCGCGCGGGGCGCGACCATCGACGGGGGAGATGGACGGGTCCCGTCGCCCCCGCCCCTCAAGCCCACGCCAAAGCCGAAACCACAGACGCCGGGACAGGGCGATCTGTTCTGACGTTGGCGCTTGTCGTAAAAACAGGGTGACAAAGCGCCAAACCTGCCAATCCGCGCTCGGCGCGAAAACAGGGTGACAGGGCGCCAATCGCGCCAAGCCTCCGGCCCGGCATGAGCCCCCCACGGGACGGGTTCGACAGGAATGAGCGGCGGCCGGATCATCACCCCATTCTAGCCGGCTCCCATCTCAGGCGGGTTGAACGGGGTTTTCGCCCGGCAAACGCCGATGGCCGCACGAATCGTCCTGCGCGCCATTTTTGTTTTCCCATCCTGAATTCGCCGATGTGAAGTTCGGGCCTGGGTGGTTTTCCGCTTCGCCCCGGCGCCGCTTCCTGCTAACCGCCGCCGCATGAAGATCACTCGCATCGCCCTGGCCGCCTACGGCATCGCCCTTCTGATCATCGTTCTGGACCAGCTGACCAAGGCCTGGATTCTGAGCCTGCCGGACGTGGCGTCGGTCAGCCAGATCCCCGTCGGCTATGTCTTCGCCGAAGTTCTGCCGCCGATCCTGCGCTTCACCTTCGTGCAGAACACCGGCGTCAGCTTCGGCCTGTTCGGCGGGGGCGAGGCGCGCTGCGGGCTGACGATCTTCTCGGTCATCGTCTCGGCCGGCCTGGCCTGGTGGGCGACCCAGTCGGATCGCCGTCTGCTGATCACCGCGATCGGCTTCGTCATGGGCGGGGCCCTGGGCAATGTGATCGACCGAATCCGGTTCGGCTATGTCGTCGACTTCATCGACGTGTCGGGCACGGGCGTCTTCCCCTGGGTGTTCAACATCGCCGACAGCGCCATCACCATCGGCGTCGTCCTGCTGATTCTCGATAGCTTCCTGTCCGACAAAGCCGCCAAGGTTGGCGCGGCCCCCGAAAAGTCGTAATCACCCCCTCTTCACTATGCCAACAACGCCCGTAGAGGCGTTTCGAGCATCAGCCGATCAGAGCCTGAACACATGCGTATTCGCAGCGTCGCCGTACTGACCCTCGCCGCCTCAGCCGCGCTCGCCATTTCGGCCTGCAGCAGCATTCGACAAGGCGTAGGCCTGACCAAGGTCGTGCCGGATGAGTTCGTGACCGTCTCCACCGCTCCGCTGAGCGTGCCGCCCGAGTACGGCCTGCGTCCGCCCGCACCCGGCCAGCCGCGCCCGCAAGAGCTGGCGCCTGAAAGCGCCGCCCGTCAGATCCTGCTGGGTCAACGCCAGGCCGTCACCCGCACGCCGGGCGAACAGGTTCTGGTGGCCCAGGCCGGCGCCGAACAGGCCGATCCCCTGGCCCGCTATGTCATCGACGACGAGTTCGGCGACATCGCTCACAAGGACGAAAGCTTCGCCGACCGCGTGATGTTCTGGCGCAAAAACGACGCCGCGACCCAGGCGCCCACGGTGCGCCAGACGGCCGACGGCCAGCAGACGATCGACGCCTCGACCGAGGCCGCCCGGCTTCAGGCCCTGACCGGCGGCCAACAGGCCATCACGATCCAGCCGCGCCGCAGCAGCGGCTTCAAGCTGCCGGGTCTTTAAGACCCACAACCCTGTTCCAAGGACGCCTGCCACGGCGTTGGTCCTCTCGCTGTCGGAAGATAACTGATGCGTCGCGTGCTTTCCGCCCTGGCCGCCGTCTCGATCGCGGCCTCCATCCTGCCCACCGCCGCCCAGGCGCAGATGTCGCCGGGACAGCGGGAACGTGGATCCAGCGGCCAGCAGGCTGATGGATCGGCCAACGCGCCCTCCCAACGGGCGCCGCGGTTCGCGCCGCTGCGTCGCCGCGCCAACGCCGGCCCCTGCCCCTTCGTGAAGGTGCTGTACGACGCCGCCCGCTATGTCGAGCTGGAAGGCGGCCGCGCGGCCATCTCCAACGTCGGCTTTACCGGCGAGATCGAAGGGGTCTCGGCGGACTGCGAATATCGCGAAAACGACCCCATCAAGCTGGACATGGACATCCTGTTCGAACTGGGCCGGGGCGAGCAGGCGAACGCAGACGAGAAGACCTATCGCTATTGGGTCGCCGTGACCGAGCGCAACAGCGCCGTCCTGGCCAAGGAATATTTCGACCTGCCGGTGAAGTTCGACGGTCAGCGCACCGCCTCTGTCCACCAGGAGCGCAGCATCGTGATCCCGCGCGCGGACATCGACACCAGCGGCGGCAATTTCGAAGTTCTGATCGGTTTCGACGTCACGCCTGAAATGGCCGAGTTCAACCGCTCGGGCAGCCGCTTCCGCGTCACCGCCGGAACGGCCCAAGCCTCTACGCCGAGCGAGTAATGTCTGATCTGAAGACCGTCCTCAGCGAAGCGGTCGCCGCCGCCTTCGCCGCCGAAGGCGTGGATGCGGCCCTGGCGCGCGTCACGCCGTCCGACCGCCCCGACCTGGCCGACTTCCAGTCGAACGGCGCCCTGGCCGCCGCCAAGGCGTTGAAGGCCAATCCGCGCGAACTGGCGGGCAGGATCGCCGAACGGCTGACCGCC